>NZ_DASYDG010000045.1:0-158045 GCF_036499745.1 Pinirhizobacter sp. | reverse complement strand
TAGTACGCCCGCTCCTGCGCCGAGCGCGTGCCGGCGGCGGTGCCGCAGAACACCAGGCGCAGTCCTGGCACCATGACGTCCGGCAGGACGTGTTCGACAGTGTCGTCAGTCATCGAGAATGAAGTCGCAATAGCGGAAGCGTTCGTCGCGCATCACCGATTCGCCCTGGCGCAACGGAAGATCGTGCTCGAAAAGAGGGCCGCCGAAGCTCAATGTATGGAACTCGCCACGTTCACCGCAGGGATCTGCGCTCTCGGGCAAGGATGCCAGCAGGCGGGCATCGAAGGAATGGCCGGCGAAACGGCCATGCAGTTGTTGCGTGTCCACGCAACAAAGGCTGGCACGGTGGCCCTCGGCAACGAAACGATGGGCCAGTGCGGCAGTGTCTTCGCCCCAGAGCGGGAAGACACCTTCCCAGCCGAGCGGCGCGAGCTGCTTCTGCCGATACGCCCGGACATCCTCAAGGAACAAGTCGCCGAAGGCGATGTGCCGAAGACCCGGCCAGCGCGTCCGGGCTTCAATCAGCGCTGCGGCGAAGGCCGCCTCATAGGCATCGTTGCTCGAAGGCCAGTCGAGTTCGGCTACCACCAGCGGAAGGCCCAGCGCCCGGGCTTGTGCTTCCAGGACATCCCGACGCACGCCGTGCATGGCAATGCGCTGGAAGTTACGGTTGACCGTGGTGAGTAAACCCACCACGCGCCACGATGGGTCACCCCTCAGGCGCTGCAAGGTCATCAGGCAATCCTTGCCGCCACTCCAAGAGAGCAATACTTCGGTGGGGGATGTTGGCATCGGCCCATGGTAGCGGGAATAAAAAAAACCCGGCAATGCCGGGTTTTTTCCTGTCACGCCAGGGTCGGGATCAACCCTTGCGCGAGGCCTGCTTGCGGTCGTTTTCCGTCAGGTGCCTCTTGCGCAGGCGAATTTCCTTCGGGGTCACTTCCACCAGCTCATCGTCCTCGATGAAGTCGAGGGCCTGCTCCAGCGAGAACTTGATCGCCGGGGTGAGCTTGATGGCGTCGTCCTTGCCTGAGGCGCGCATGTTGGTCAGCGGCTTGGTCTTGATGGCATTGACGGTGAGGTCGTTGTCCTTGGCGTGGATGCCGATCAGCTGGCCTTCGTACACGTTGTCGCCTTCGGCAGCGAACAGCTTGCCGCGATCTTCCAGCGGCCCCAGCGAGTAGGCAGGAGTAGCGCCCGGTGCATTGGCGATCATCACGCCGTTCTGGCGCTTGGCGATGGCGCCGGTTTCCTTCGGGCCGTAGTGGTCGAACACGTGCGAGAGCAGGCCCGAGCCCTGGGTGAGCGTCTTGAACTCGTTCTGGAAGCCGATCAGGCCACGCGCCGGGATCATGTAATCCAGGCGCACGCGGCCCTTGCCGTCGGGCTCCATGTTCTTCAGCTGGCCCTTGCGAATGCCGAGCTTTTCCATCACGCCGCCCTGGTGCTGCTCCTCGATGTCGATCACCAGCTGCTCGACCGGCTCCTTCAGCTCGCCGTCGATTTCCTTGATGATGACTTCCGGGCGGGACACGGCCAGTTCATAGCCTTCGCGGCGCATGTTCTCGATCAGCACCGAAAGATGCAGTTCGCCACGGCCGGAGACCAGGAATTTATCCGGATCGGAACCTTCTTCCACCTTCAGGGCCACGTTGTGCAGCCTTTCGCGCTCCAGGCGCTCACGCAGCTGGCGGCTGGTGATGAACTTGCCGCCGGAGAGATCCTTGTTGCCGGCGAACGGGGAATTGTTCACCTGGAAGGTCATGCTGATGGTCGGCTGGTCGACGGTGAGTGCCGGAAGGGCCTCGGGGGAGTCCAGGGCGCAGACGGTGTCGGAAATGCCCAATTCCTGGATGCCGGAAATGGCCACGATGTCGCCGGCCTCGGCCTCTTCGACCTCGAGGCGCTCAAGACCCATGAAGCCAAGCACCTGCAACACCTTGCCCTGGCGCTTCTTGCCGTCCGGGCCGACGACGCTGACGGGCATGTTCTTCTTGATCTTGCCGCGCTGGATGCGGCCGATGCCGATCAGGCCGACGAAGCTGTTGTAGTCCAGCTGGCTGATGCGCATCTGGAACGGGCCGTCGGGGTTAACGTCGGGCTTGGACACGTGCTGCATGATCGCTTCGTACAGCGGGGTCATGTCGCCTTCGCGGACTTCCGAATCCAGGCTGGCGTAACCATTGAGCGCCGAAGCGTAGACGATGGGGAAATCCAGCTGTTCGTTGGTGGCGCCGAGCTTGTCGAACAGGTCGAACACCTGGTCGACGACCCAGTCCGGGCGGGCGCCGGGACGGTCGACCTTGTTCACCACCACGATGGGCCTGAAGCCCATGGCGAAGGCCTTGCTGGTGACGAAGCGGGTCTGCGGCATCGGGCCGTCCAGGGCGTCGACCAGGATCAGCACCGAGTCGACCATCGACAGCACGCGCTCGACCTCACCGCCGAAGTCGGCATGGCCCGGGGTATCGACGATGTTGATGCGGTTGTCGCGCCACCTGATGGCGGTGTTCTTGGCAAGGATCGTGATGCCACGTTCCTTTTCCTGGTCGTTGGAGTCCATCACGCGCTCGGCAAGCACGGTGCGCTCAGCGAGCGTGCCGGACTGCTTGAGCAGCTGGTCGACGAGGGTCGTCTTGCCATGGTCGACGTGGGCGACGATGGCGATATTGCGCAGTTTTTCGATGGACATACCCGGACCCCCCGGCTCGTGGCCGGAGCACCTTTCGTGGTTAAGGAAGCCGCCTAGTATACGGCCAATCGGTGGCATCCGCATGAATTGTTAACGATAGCTGTCCTATCGCCGCCGCCGGCCCCACCGGTTATCGTGATCTTCCCCCATCGAAAGGAAGCCGGCATGCCGGAGATCCGCGTCACCGATCACCGGCACGGCGATGACCTGCTCAGTGCCGGGATGGGTCTGGCGGGTCTGGTGGGCCTGGTGCCCTCGTGCGCCCATCCCAACAATCCCACATCGTTGGAATTGCGCCGCCGGGCCATCCAGTCGAGCTGGAAGGGCATTGCCGACTTCGGCGTGCTGGGCGGGTTCGGCGAGGTCTATGGCGCCGTGCCGGACGTGCCCGGGCGTGAATTCACCGCCTTCGATACCCTCGATGGAGCACATTTTCCGCATCGCGTGCTATTGCAGGCACCCGATGCATTCGACGAAAAGGCACGCTGCCTGGTGGTGGCGCCTTCGTCTGGGTCGCGCGGCGTTTATGGCGCGATCGCCCTGGCTGGTGGTTGGGCGTTGCCCCGCGGTTTCGCCGTGGCCTACACGGACAAGGGCGCCGGGGCGGGGTATTTCGATCCGGCGGACATGAGCGGCGTGGCCCTGGACGGGCGTCGTGCACGCATGGGCGAGGCGCCGCTGGAATTCGCGGTGGAAGGTTTGAGCCCGCTGGACGGCCTTGGCATCAAGCATGCCCACTCGCAGGACAATCCCGAGGCCGACTGGGGACGCCATGTACTGGCCGCGGCACGTTTTGGCCTGGCGATGCTCGATCGCGCCTATCCGCATCTCGCCCCGTTCACCCCGGCCAACACAAAAATCATCGCCACCGGCCTTTCCAACGGAGGCGGCGCGGTGTTGCGCGCCGCCGGCGACGATGCCGACGGTGTCCTGTCCGGCGTGGTTGCGCTAGAGCCCAATATCCACATGTCCGGGCGTGGCCGGCCTTTGTACGACTACGCCACCGAAGCCGCCCTGTTGTTGCCTTGCGCGCTTGCCTCGCCGCAGTTCGCCAGCGTGCCATTCGCCCGGGCCATGGGCGCTGCGCCCTTGCCATGGATCGCCCGTGGCGCCAGCCTGCGCGCCCTTGGCCTGGTCGATGGGGGTACGCCGGCGGCGCAAGCGGCCGATGCACTGGCGCGATTGCGGTCGAGCGGCTGGCGCGATGAAGCGGTGGCCACGGCGGCATCGTCCACATCGCTGGATCTTTGGCGTGCATTGGGCGCGACATACGCATCGTCATATCTGCGGTGCCCGCCCGATCGCATGCCCTGCGGCTTTGTTTTCCGCAACACGATGCCGGCATTGCGACCTACCTGGTGGTCCGACGCCAGTGGCGTCCCGCCTGGCCCTGGTGTGGCCATGCTCGGCGGCATCATGCCCGGCGCGGACATCAACCTGCCGGGCGAGCAGGGGCTTCGTGCCTTGTGGGATGGGACATCGCCGGATGCTGCGAAACTGCGCCGCTCGGTCGATGCCACGCGGGCGGGCCTTCCCGCCGAAGGCTTGCCGGTGATCGTGGTCCAAGGCGCTGCCGACGGTCTGGTCCCGGCCACCTTCAGTGCCGATCCCTACGTAGCCTGGTTGCGCGCCTCCGGCCGTTCGCCCGTGTACTGGCGCGTGCCCCATGCCCAGCATTTCGATGCCTTCCTGGCATTTCCGGAGTTCGGCGATCGCTACATACCGCTTCTTCCCTATGGCTACGCTGCGCTGGACCGGCTCTGGGCGCATCTGGCCACGGGCAGGGCTCTGCCGGAGGATGCCGTGCCGGCCGCTGCCCAGCCACGCGGACCTGGGAAACTCACCGCCGCCCACCTGGCGCTCGTGTCCGGTTGAATCCCGTGGACGGTCCCCCCACGTCCGGTCGGGTATGCTCTGGCCCCCATTGCAGCCCGCCATGCCCCGTGGCGGTCATTCCAAGGACACCGAAGGACACCCCATGCCGATCACTGTCACCCTGCGCACGAACAAAGGTCCGATCCACATCCGCATGCACGACGACAAGACGCCGCTGACCGTGGCCAATTTCATCAACCTGGCCAGGCGTGGCTACTACGACGGCCTGACCTTCCATCGCGTGATCAACGACTTCATGGTCCAGGCCGGTTGCCCCGAGGGCAGCGGCCGCGGCGGTCCGGGTTACCGTTTCGGTGATGAGTTCGATCCCAGCCTGCGGCACGACAAGCCGGGTGTGCTCTCCATGGCCAATGCCGGCCCGGGCACCAACGGCAGCCAGTTCTTCATCACCCACGGCGCCACTCCGTGGCTGGACGGCAAGCACAGCGTGTTCGGCGAAGTGATCTCGCCCGAAGACATGGCCGTGGTGAACCAGATCCGCCAGGACGACATCATCGAAAAGGTTGTGGTGGAAGGTGACGTCGACGCCTTGCTGGCCGCCCAGGCCTTCCAGGTGGGCGAGTGGAACAAGGTGCTCGACGCCGGCTGAAAAGTAGTGCCGGATGGGCCCATCGAAAGCGGTGGCTAACCGTCATCTGCCGGGTATACGCTCCCCAGGCTGGGGGGCTTTCACGGGAGATACGACATGGGTCTGCTCGATGAATTGCTTGGTGGCCAGGGCGCCGCGGGCAATGCCGGCAACGGCAGCAACGGCGGCGGATTGGGATCGGCGTTGGGTGGCGGTGGCCTGATGGCCGTGGCCGCCGCCCTGCTTAGCAAGGCCGGGGGCGTGGGCGGGCTGGTGAGCATGCTCCAGCAGCACGGCCTGGGCGGAGCCGCCCAATCCTGGGTGGGCACCGGCGAAAACCAGCCGGTCGCGCCGGACCAACTTTCCCAGGCCCTGCAGGGCGGGGGGCTGGGCAACCTGGTGCAGGAAGCGGCCGCCAAAATGGGCACCAGCCCGGATGAACTGATGGCGAAGCTTTCCGGCGTTCTGCCGCAGGCGGTGGATCACCTCACACCGCAAGGCCAGGTGCCTGAACAACCGTCCGGCGGTTTCGATACGTCGGCCCTGAGTGGGCTGGCCGGGAAGGTGTTCGGCTAGAGAGGAAAACCAGGAGGGCCGCGCATGGCGCGGCCCTCTTTTCCTTGCCAATCCGACGGCCGGTCAGGCCGTGCGGCGCCGGAACATCCGCCAGATCAGCAGCAACACGATGGCCCCGACCACCGAGGCGATGAAGCCGGCCGAATCATCCGGCCCATACCAGCCCATCTGCTGTCCGGCCCAGCCGGCCAGCAGCGAGCCTGCGATACCCAGCAAGCCGGTGATGATGAAGCCACCCGGATCTTTCCCCGGCACCAGAAACTTGGCAATGATGCCCACGACAAGGCCGATCAGGAATGCCCAAAGCCAGTGCATAGCCGCTCCCCGTTGGTTGGTGTAGCCGCATCATGCACCCGGCCGGGGCGGGAAGTCTGCCACCCGTGATAAAATTCTTGGGCTTTGCCCCTTCCGTTGCCCACGAACGAGTACCCGCATGCCGCAGCTTGCCCAGCGAATCGGACGCGCCAAACCCAGCGCCATCATGGTCATCGCCGAAAAGGCGAAGAAGCTCAGGGCCGAAGGCCGCGATATCGTCAATTTCTCGATCGGCGTGCCCAATTTCCTGCCCGGCGCGCATGTGTACGACGCCGCCCGTAAGGCGCTGGACACCGATTCAGGCCAGTACGGCAGCAACCGCGGCGCTGATGCCGTGCTCGACGCCTTCCTGGGACACATACAGGCGCTGGGGCTTACCGGCTATACCCGCACCAACATATGCACCGGCGTCGGCGCCAAGCACATCCTGTACAACCTGGCCGAGGCCCTGCTGGACGAGGGCGACGAGATCACCTTCCCTACGCCCTACTGGACCAGCTACGTCGACATCGCTGAGATCGTCGGCGCGAAGATCAACCTGCTGCCCTGTCCGCCAGAGCGGAACTACAAGCTCACCCCGGCCCAGCTGGATGAAGCCCTGGCCCGCAAGCCGCGTGTATTCCTGTTCAACAATCCGTCCAACCCGACGGGCATGGTGTACACGAAGGAAGAAATCACGGCGCTTGCCGATGTCATTGCCAACTACCCCGACACCTGGGTGATCACCGACGACATCTACAACACGATGGTGTACGACGACGTCGGCTACCACAACTTCGTCCATGCCCGTCCGGAACTCAAAGACCGCGTGATCTTCGTCGATTCGCTGTCCAAGACCTACGGCATGCCTGGCTGGCGCGTGGGCTTCATCGCCGCGCCTGAGTCAGTGGCGCGCGCTGTCACCACGATGAACTCCAATCACATCACCAACCTGCCCGAAGTGGTGTCGGCCGCGGCGGTCGCGGCCCTTTCCGGTCCGCAGGACGTCCCCCGGCAGAAGGCCGGCGAGTTCGCCGCCAAACGCGATCGCGTGCATGCGGCGCTGGTGGCCATCCCCGGGGTGCATTGCCCGCGTCCGCAAGGTGCGTTCTACGCCTTCCCCGATATCTCCGTCGCCTTTGGCAAAAGCCATGGAAGCACGCGCATCGACAACGATATTGAGTTCTGCGCGGCGCTGCTGGAGGCCAAGGGCGTGGCCTGCGTGCCGGGTTCTGCTTTCGGCGAGCCGCGCGCATTGCGTATTTCCTATTCCTGTCCCGACGACCGGCTCGACCAGGGTATGGCCCGGATCGCCGAGTTCTTTGCCGAACTTCACTGAACCATCGACTGTTAGGAGTCATCCCCCATGAAAGCTCCCGTACGTGTTGCCGTGACCGGCGCTGCCGGCCAGATCGGTTATGCCCTCCTTTTCCGCATTGCCGCCGGCGACATGCTCGGTCCGGACCAGCCGGTGATCCTGCACCTGTTGGAAATCACCCCGGCGCTGCCTTCGCTGCAGGGCGTGGTGATGGAGCTGAACGACTGCGCCTTCCCGACGCTCGCAGGCGTCGTGGCCACCGATGACCTCAACGTGGCCTTCAAGGATGTCGACTACGCCCTTCTGGTGGGTGCGCGTCCGCGCGGCCCCGGCATGGAGCGCAAGGATCTTCTCGAAGCCAACGGTGCCATCTTCGGCCCACAGGGCAAGGCCCTGAACGATCACGCCAAGCGCGATGTGCGTGTGCTGGTAGTGGGCAACCCCGCCAACACCAATGCACTGATCGCCCAGCAGAACGCACCGGACCTGGATCCGAAGTGCTTCACCGCAATGGTGCGCCTGGACCACAACCGCGCGCTGTCGCAGCTGGCGGAGAAGACCGGCAAGCACACCACCGATATCAAGAAGGTCACCATCTGGGGCAATCACAGCTCCACCCAGTACCCCGACCTCCACCAGGCCACCATCGGCGGCAAGCCAGCGCTCGAGCAGGTCGACCAGGCGTGGTACGAAAACGACTTCATCCCCACCGTGCAGCAGCGTGGCGCGGCGATCATCAAGGCACGTGGCGCATCGTCCGCGGCGTCCGCGGCGTCCGCGGCGATCGACCACATGCATGACTGGGCACTGGGCACGGCCGAAGGCGACTGGGTGTCGATGGGTATCCCGTCGGATGGCTCCTACGGCATTGAGCCGGGTGTGATCTTCGGGTACCCGGTGACGGTGAAGGGTGGCAAGTATTCGATCGTGCAGGGCCTGCCAGTCAATGCGTTCTCGCAGGGCCGCATCGATGCCACCAACAAGGAACTGCGCGAAGAGCGCGCCGGTGTCGAGCACCTGTTCAAGAAGTAAAACGCTTTATGGCGTCAACGAAGGCCGCGCGTCTGTAAAGCGACGCGCGGCCTTTTTCATGTCGGTACCGCGGTATCAGCCGGGCGCCCGGCCACGACGCTGGCAGTAACAAGATCGCTACCCACATTCACCGTGGTTCGCAGCATGTCGAGCAGGCGGTCGACACCAAGTACGATGCCGATGCCCTCGGCGGGAATGCCGAAGCTCACCAGCAAGCCGGCAATGAGTGGCAGTGAACCTCCGGGAATGCCGGCTACGGCCACGGCGGAAATGACCGCCAGGACCATCAGCACGGCTTGTTGGGCCAGCGACAGTTCCACCCCGAAGGCCTGCGCCACGAACAGCACCACGCAGCCTTCGAACAAGGCCGTGCCGCTCATGTTCATGGTGGCGCCCAATGGCAGCACGAAGCCCGCCACGCTCGGGGGGAGCTTCAATTCCTCACGGGCCACGGCCAGCGATGCGGGAAGGCATGCACTGCTGGAACTGGTGGAAAACGCCGTGATCAATACGGGCCGGATCTGCCGGAAGAAGCCCAGTGGCGAGCGCCCGGCAAAAAACTTCAACCACAGCGACATGGTGCCGAACAGATGCACCAGCAGGGCCGCCGCGCACCCGGCGACGAACAGCGACAGCGTGACAAGGATATCCACGCCCACCTTCACCACCACGCTGTAGATCATCGCCGGCACCGCATAGGGCGCAAGTTTCAGCGCGAAGTCGACCACGCGGGTCATGAGCGCGGCTACCGTTTCAAGCGCGCCCAGCACCTGGGTGCGCGCCTGGGCCACCAGCTGCGTGGCAGCCGCGCCCACCAGGATGGCGAAGACGATCAATGGCAGCACGTCGCCCAGGCGATTGCGGTCGTTGCCCACCACCGCGCCAAGCAGGTTGCGCGGCATGAACATGTCCACCAGGGTGGCGGCGTTGAGGGCTGGCTGCGCCGCACGGGTCTGCATCAGGCCGGCCGAGGTACCGCTGTATTGGCGCACCAGGCTGGCGCGCGTATCGGCGTTGAGGAAATGCCCGGGTTCGAGCAGGTTCATCATCAACAGGCCCAGCAATACCGCGACACACATGTTGGCGACGAACAGGCCGAAGGTGCGCCCGGCCAGGGGACCTAAGCGGTCGAGCCGGCCCAGCTGGGCAACTCCCGAGGCCAGTGACGCGAACACCAGGGGCACGATGACGAAGAACAATAACCGCAGGAACACCTGGCCAAAGGGGTCGAGTACTTCCGTGGCTACCCGTTGCATGAAGGCCAGCGCCGGGGGGTGGAAGTGGCCCAGGACAAGGGTGGCGAGGCCTGCAACGATGCCGGCGAGCAGGCCAACGAGGATGCGGCGGGCGAGGGGACTGGCTTTTTGGCTCATGGCACAACCCTAGCGGTGCGGGGAAAATCCGTCTTTCGAGAAATAACCTTGTTGTACTGCAGCACGGGGAGGGCACTCCGAATGCGCTAAAATCGACGTTTTCCCGGAGCAGACATGGCACAGCTTCCTTCTCCCGGCGCGCTCTTCCGCGAAGCGCTCGCCACTGAATCGCCCTTGCAGGTGATTGGCGCCATCAATGCCAACCATGCGCTGCTGGCGCGCCGCGCCGGTTACCGTGCCATCTATCTTTCCGGCGGCGGCGTGGCCGCGGGTTCACTCGGCCTGCCGGACCTTGGCATCAACACTCTCGACGACGTCCTGACCGATGTCCGGCGGATCACCGACGTGTGCGACCTGCCACTCATGGTGGATATCGACACCGGCTTCGGCCCCAGCGCGTTCAACATCGCCCGCACCGTGCGCAGCCTGATCAAGGCCGGTGCCGCGGCCTGCCACATCGAAGACCAGGTAGGCGCCAAGCGCTGCGGCCATCGCCCGGGCAAGGAGATCGTCAGCGCCAGCGAGATGGCCGACCGCGTCAAGGCCGCCGCTGATGCGAAGACCGACGCAGACTTCTTCCTGATCGCCCGCACCGATGCGATCGCCGTCGATGGCGTGGACGCCGCCATCGAGCGCGCCATCGCCTGCGTCGAGGCTGGTGCCGATGGCATCTTCGCCGAAGCCGCGTATGACCTGGCTACCTACAAGCGATTTACCGACGCGCTCAAGGTGCCGGTGCTGGCCAATATCACCGAGTTCGGCAGCACGCCGCTCTTCAGCGTCGAGGAACTGGGTAGCGTGGGCGTGGGCATCGTGCTGTATCCGCTTTCCGCCTTCCGTGCCATGAACAAGGCCGCCGAAAACGTCTACCAGGCGATCCGCCGCGACGGACACCAGCGCAACGTGGTGGACACCATGCAGACGCGCGAAGAGCTCTACGACCGCATTGGCTACCACGACTACGAACGCCGCCTCGACGAACTGTTCTCACGCAAATCCTGATCGCACGCCCCCGAAGGAACCCAAGCGCATGAGCGAACAAACGCTTCCCAAGCCGAAGAAATCGGTAGCCCTTTCCGGCGTCGCCGCCGGCAATACCGCGTTGTGCACGGTCGGCCGCAGCGGTAACGACCTGCACTACCGCGGCTACGACATCCACGATCTGGCCGCCAAAGGCTGCTTCGAGGAAGTGGCGCACCTGCTGGTGCATGGCGTGTTGCCCACATGGCAGGAATTGAATGCCTACAAGGCGCGCCTGCGCCGCCTGCGTGGCCTGCCTGCGCCGGTCAAGGGCGCCCTGGAGCTGTTGCCCGCGGCGACCCATCCGATGGATGTGCTGCGTACCGGTTGCTCGGTGCTGGGCACCGTGCTCCCGGAAAAGGACGACCACAACCGCACCGGCGCCACGGCGATCGCCGACCGCCTGATGGCAAGCTTCGGTTCCATGTTGCTGTACTGGTTCCACTTCAGCCATAACGGCAAGCGCGTGGAAGTGGAGACGGACGACGACTCCATCGCCGGCCATTTCCTGCACGTGCTGCACGGCAAGAAGCCCAGCGAGCTGCATGCCCATGCGCTGGACAAGTCGCTCATCCTGTATGCCGAACACGAGTTCAATGCCAGCACCTTCGCTGCGCGCGTGGTCGCCGGTACCGGCTCGGACATGTATTCGGCCATCACCGGCGGCATCGGTGCCTTGCGCGGCCCCAAGCACGGCGGCGCCAACGAAGTGGCGATGGAGATCATCGCGCGCTACCGCAATGGTGATGAGGCGGAAGCCGATATCCGCGCCCGCGTTGAGCGCAAGGAAATCATCATCGGCTTCGGCCACCCGGTGTATACGGTGTCCGATCCGCGCAACGAGATCATCAAGGAGATCGCGCGCAAGTTGTGCACCGAGGGTGGCAATCCGAAGCTCTTTGAAGTGTCCGAACGCATCGAGAAGGTGATGTGGGAACAGAAGAAGATGTTCCCCAACCTCGACTGGTACTCCGCGTCTGCTTACCACATGATGGGCGTGCCCACAGCGATGTTCACGCCCCTGTTCGTGATCTCGCGCACCTCGGGCTGGAGTGCGCACATCATCGAGCAACGCGAGGATGGCAAGATCATCCGTCCCAGCGCGAACTACGTCGGACCGGAAGACTTAAGCTACACGCCGATCGAAAAGCGGTCCTGACGCTACGGGCGGCTTAGAGCGACGCGGCCAGCCGCGTCGCCTGGGCGATCGCCCGTTTGGCATCGAGTTCGGCGGCCACATCCGCTCCACCGATCAGATACACGCTCATGCCTGCTGCCGCCAGCGGATCGTGCAGTGCACGGTTGGGCTCCTGGCCTGCGCAGATCACCACGTTGTCCACCGGCAGCACCTGCGGGGTGCCGTCGATCAACACGTGCAGTCCCTCATCGTCGATCTTCTGGTAGGCCACGCCGCCAAGCATGCGTACCTTCTTGTGCTTCAGGGTCGCCCGATGCACCCAGCCGGAGGTCTTGTTCAACCGCTTGCCTGGAGTTCCGGGGCTGCGCTGCAACAGCCATACCTCGCGATCAGGTCCTTCGGCCTTTGGCGGCGCCAGTCCGCCACGATGGGCAAGCGTGGTGTCTACGCCCCATTCGCCGGTCCAGCGCGCGATATCGGTACTGGGCGACGGACGCGACTGCACCAGGAATTCGGCGACGTCGAAGCCAATGCCGCCCGCGCCGATCACGGCCACCTTCTTGCCGACGTGCGCACCGCCGGCAAGGACGTCGACGTAGCTCAAAACCTTGGGATGATCACTGCCTTCGATACCCGCTGCGCGTGGCATCACGCCAGTGGCAAGCACCACGCCGTCGAAGCCGCCCGCCTGTAGCATTTGCACCGTTGCAAGCTGGCCCAGCGCAAGCGTTACACCGGTTTCTCCCAGGCGATGCCCGAAATAGCGGATCGTCTCGTCAAATTCTTCCTTGCCGGGAATAAGCCTGGCCATGTTGAACTGGCCGCCGATCGCCGGCGCGCCATCGAAGAGGGTGACCGCATGGCCGCGTTCGGCAAGCGTGGTGGCGCAGGCCAGGCCCGCGGGGCCAGCGCCGACCACGGCGTAACGCTTGCGCGCGCTGGCCGGGCGGATCAGAAGTTCGGTCTCGTGACAGGCCCGCGGATTGACCAGGCATGACGCCCGGCGATTGACGAACACGTGGTCCAGGCATGCCTGGTTGCAGGCGATGCAGGTATTGATTGCCTGCGTGCGTCCGGCGGCGGCCTTGTTCACCCAGTCCGGATCGGCCAGCAGGGGCCGTGCCATCGACACCATGTCGGCATCGCCTGCGGCCAGCACACGTTCGGCAACATCGGGCATGTTGATGCGGTTGGTGGTCACCAGCGGGATCGATACCTCGCCCTTGAGCTTGCGCGTGACCCAGGTGAACGCCGCGCGCGGCACGCTGGTGACGATGGTGGGGACACGCGCCTCATGCCAGCCGATGCCCGTGTTGATGATGGTGGCGCCGGCAGCCTCCACTTTCTTCGCGAGGGTGACGATCTCATCCCATGATTGCGCGTCGTCGACCAGGTCGAGCATCGACAGGCGGTAGATGATGATGAAGTCGCGGCCCACCGCCTGGCGGATGCGCCGGACGATCTCCACCGGCAAGCGCATGCGTCGATCGGCGTCGCCGCCCCAGGCATCGTTTCGCTTGTTGGTGCGAGCGGCAATGAACTGGTTGATCAGGTAGCCTTCCGAGCCCATCACCTCGACGCCGTCGTAGCCGGCACGCTGCGCAAGTTTCGCGCTGCGCACAAACGCCGCGATGCTGCGCTCGACACCGCGCCCAGTGAGTGCCCTGGGTGTGAACGGGCTGATCGGGGATTTTATTTTCGACGGCGCCACGGCCAGCGGTTGGTAGGCGTAGCGGCCGGCATGGAGGATCTGCATGCAGATCTTGCCACCTTCGGCATGCACTGCCTGGGTAACCTTGCGATGCCGGGCCACGTGCCAGGGCATCGACAAGGTGCCGGAGAACGGTTTCAACCATCCTTCCATACTCGGCGAGATGCCGCCGGTGACGATCAGGCCCACACCGCCTCGTGCACGCTCGGCGAAAAATGCCGCGAGCTTGTCGAAATCCTTCGCCTTGTCTTCAAGCCCGGTATGCATCGAGCCCATCAGCACGCGATTGCGCAGTGTGGTGAAGCCAAGGTCGAGTGGTGCAAGCAGGTGCGGGTAGTCCACGGGTCAGCGCCAATTCAAACGATCGTTTAATGATGCGCGTGAACGCTTTGTGGAGCAAGCGGAGTGAGGGCGTGAAAGGGCATTTCGTTTCAAACGGCGAAACTTCCCAGTGCACGAACTGCACACATCCACATCTTAAGAATTGCGTTGGGGAAGCCTGAATGTAGGGCCACCGCCCGGCAGGGGGTCGCCTATGAAGCCTTACACGGAGACGATATGCGTATGACAAAAAACAAACTGGGCCGGGCAATTTCCGGGATCCTCGTGGTGTCGCTGGGCGGGTATGCCGCCGGCGCTCATGCACAGCAGTCCCGAGCACTGGATAACGTGAGCATCTGGCTGGGTGGCTACTACGCCAATTCAGATACCAATCTCGGTGCGCACAGCAAGGACGGCCAGGTCCGCGGCAACCTCAACCTGGAAGACGACCTGGACTTCCAGAAGCGGAAGGTTGCCCCCCGTGCCCGACTTGACTTCGTGTTCGGTGAGCACCAGGGCTTCACCTTCGACTACTACAACATCGATCGCAGTCATTCACGCACGATCAGCGACAGCGTGAACTACCTGGGTAACCAGTACGACGCCTCGGCGCGCCTGAAGGGTAATGTGCGTTTCAACTTCGGCAGCGCGGCATACCGCTGGTGGTTCGGTAGTGGCGATGATGTTTTCGGTGTGGGCCTTGGCGCGGCTTATTACAAGATACGTGGTGGTGTCACCGGCCAGGCGACCCTCAACGGCTTGACTGCCACCGAACATAGTGGCGCCGATGCCGATGCCTGGGCGCCCAACCTGCAGTTGGGCTGGCGCCATGCTTTCAACGACCAGTGGCGCATGTATATCAATGCCTCGGGCGTGAAGAAGAACGGCGGCAACCTCAACGGCCACATCTACGACGCGGCCTTGGGCGTGGAGTGGTTCCCCTGGAAGAACGTGGGCTTCGGTGCGGAATATGCGTATACGAAGATTCGCCTGAACCAGGAAAAGCGGGCCTACGACCTGGACCTGGACATGAAGCTCAACGGTCCTTCGGCGTACGTGCGTTTCCGCTTCTGATCGCGTAAAAGCGGACGTATCGCATGAAAACGGGCCGGTTATCCGGCCCGTTCCAGGTTTGAATCAGGCCGTACGCATGACACGGCGCCGTTGCCACAGCCAACCGCCACCGCAGATGGCGAGCACAAGCAACGCGTCCAGCGCCCATTGCACCCACGGTCTGGCATCGAACCAGGGCGATACCAGTTGGTCGTGCCCGATCATCCGCGCCGCTGTCCAGGCGATGGCGGCGGCACCGAGGTAGATCACCATGGGGAACCGGTTGATCAGCTTCAGGATCAGGGTGGAACCCCAGACCACCAATGGCACGCTGATCAACAGGCCCAGGATCACCAGCACCATGTGACCCTTGGCCGCGCCGGCAATGGCCAGCACGTTGTCCAGGCCCATCAGCGCGTCGGCCACCACGATGGTACGCAATGCCGCCCAGAATCCCGACGCGGGTGTGATGTTCGGGTCGTGCTCGTCATGCTTGAGGAGCTTCCAGGCGATCGGCAACAACAAAAGGCCGCCGGCAAGCATCAGCCCGGGCAGCTTGAGCAGGTAGACCACGATGCCGGTGAGCGCCACGCGTACGGCCACGGCGCCGAAGGTGCCCCAGAAGATGGCTTTTTTTTGCAGGTGGGCGGGCAGGTTGCGCGCCGCCAGCGCGATCACGATGGCATTATCGCCGGCCAGTACCAGGTCCAGCAGGACGATGGCGAAGAGGCCGGAGAGAAAATCGGTGATGGGGATGTCCATGGGGCTCCTTGCACGGGACATTGCGTGGCACGCGGCCCCGTGCGGCCGCGCACAACGCAAAAGTCTCGCCCCCGGCCAAGGCCGTCGTGACGCCCGGAGCGGATGGGCCGCTCGTGATGACGTATCGCCACGCGGGAGCTTCGACTGACTCCCTGGGCTACTCCCCTTTGGGTTGAGTAACAGGCGCATTCTTGGCCAAGCATCGCGGGTAGTCAATGTACGTGTAATTCCCGCATGACAGGGGTGCACCGGTGGACGCATCATGGCGGGGCAGGTTCTTGGGTCTGGAGCGCGTTGCATGCACACGACAAACCGTTGCTGATGGACCCCTTCGATATCGTCGTCGTCGGTGGCGGCATCAATGGGGCGGGCATTGCCAGGGATGCGATCGGCCGCGGGCTTTCCGTGCTGCTGTGCGAGCGCGATGACCTTGCCGCGCACACGTCCAGCGCCAGTACCAAGCTGATCCACGGCGGCCTGCGTTACCTGGAGCAGTTCGAGTTTGCCTTGGTGGGCAAGGCGCTGGCCGAGCGTGAAGTGCTATTGCGCGCCGCGCCGCACATCATCTGGCCGCTGCGGTTCGTGCTGCCGCACCAGCCCCACCTGCGTCCGGCATGGATGATCCGGCTGGGCCTGTTCCTTTACGACCACCTGGGCCACGGCCGCCGCACCTTGCCCGGTTCACGGCGCATCCGCTTCGCCAAGCACGTGGCCGGCCTGCCGCTTCGCGATGAGTTCCACACTGGTTTCGTCTATTCCGACGCCTGGGTGCAGGACGCGCGCATGGTGGTGCTCAATGCCATGGACGCGGCCTACCGCGGAGCGGAGATACTCACCCACACACGCTGCGTCGCGGCGGTGCGTGAGGGAGAACTATGGCGCGTGGAACTGGAGTCCGCGCAGGGCCATCGAACCGTACACGGGCGTAGCCTGGTCAATGCCACGGGCCCCTGGGCGGCGACGTTCCTGGGCGAGGTGGCCGATGTCCGACACGACCACGCACTGCGCCTGGTCAAGGGCAGCCACATCGTGGTGCCGAAGCTCTTCGATCATCGCTATGCGTATATTTTCCAGCAGCCGGACCGGCGCATTGTGTTTGCCATTCCCTATGAGCGAGAGTTCACCCTGATCGGCACAACCGACGTGGAATACCACGGCGATCCGTCCCAGCCACGCATCGATGCGGACGAAACCACTTACCTGTGCGAAGCGGCGAACCGGTATTTCCGCAAGGCGCTGGCGCCGTCCGACGTGGTCTGGAGCTATAGCGGCGTGCGTCCGTTGCTTGACGATGAAAACAGCAGCGCGTCGGAAGTCACCCGCGACTACCTGCTCGAAGTCGATGACGACGGCCCGCCCTTGCTCAATGTCTTCGGCGGCAAGATCACCACGTTCCGCAAGCTGGCCGAGGAAGCAGTCGACCGGCTCGCCCCGTTGCTCGGATCGGCGGTGGGACCATGGACGGCCACCGGGCGCCACCTGCCCGGCGGCGGTGAAGCCGACATCGAGGAATTGCTGGTGGACGTCCGCGCCGACCGCCCGTGGCTGGGTGACGCCATGGCCGACAGGCTGGTGCGCACCTATGGCACGCGCTGCCGCGATTTCCTCGGTGCCTCCTCCTCATTGGCCGCGTTGGGCGAGCATTTTGGCGGCGATCTTTACGCCGCCGAGGTCGATTACCTGGTGCGCCACGAATGGGCGCGGCATGCTGAGGACATCCTCTGGCGCCGGACCAAGACCGGCCTGCACGTGGATGCTGCCGGTGCCGCCCGGCTAGAGGCGTACGTTGGTGCGCGGCGTGACGCGGGCCCTTGACAAGGGCACGTTCGGCCGACCCCGGCCGTCGAAGCATCGCTGGCTCGCCGGTGCAATGGACCAGGAAAGGAGTAACCCGGATGTCGGTGTACCTGAGTGAGTTCCTTGGCACGATGATGATGATCCTGCTTGGCGACGGAGTCGTCGCAGGCGTGCTGCTGAAAGGATCCAAGGCCGAGGGTGCGGGCTGGATCACCATTACGCTTGCCTGGGGGCTGGCGGTGCTGATCGGCATCTACGTCGCCGCAGCCAGCGGCGCGCACATGAACCCGGCGATCACCCTGGCCCTGGCCGCGCTGGGCAAGCTGGCCTGGGGGTTGGTACCCGGCTATATCGCCGCGCAGTTGGCCGGTGCCTTCGCCGGGGCGGTATTGGTATACCTGCACTACTTCGCGCTATGGCCCGGCACGGACGACCCTGCGAAGAAGCTTGGCGTGTTCTGCACGATCCCGGCGGTGAGGCATCTTCCCTCCAACCTGCTGACGGAAATCATCGGCACCTTCGTGCTGGTGTACGGCGTGCTGGCGATCGGAGCCAACCGCATGACGGAGGGCCTGGGCCCGCTGGCGGTCGCCTTGCTTGTTGTGGCGATCGGCATGGGCCTGGGCGGGCCCACCGGGTATGCGATCAATCCCGCGCGGGATTTCGCACCGCGCCTTGCCCATGCATTACTGCCGATTCCCGGCAAGGGCGGCTCCGACTGGGGCTATGCCTTCGTGCCCATCGTCGGGCCGGTGATCGGCGCCCTGGGCGCTGCCTTCTTCTACCACGCCGTCGCCGGCTGATTCTCCAGGAGCCCCCATGAGCGAGAAAAAAGGTTACATCCTGGCCATCGACCAGGGCACCACCAGCTCACGCGCGATCCTCTTCGATCATGCCGGTCGCATCGCCGGCACCGCGCAGCGCGAATTCACGCAGATATTCCCCCAGCCAGGCTGGGTCGAGCACAACCCGCGCGAGATCCTCACCAGCGTGCTGGTGACGCTCACCGAAGTGATCAACAACGCGGGCATCAAGCCGACGGACATCGACAGCATCGGTATCACCAACCAGCGCGAAACGGCGGTGGTCTGGGACAAGGCCAGTGGCCAGCCGGTGTACAACGCGATCGTCTGGCAATCACGGCAAACCAGCGGCATCTGTGACCAGCTGAAGGCCGACGGTTTCGACGACATGGTCCGCGCGAAGACGGGCCTGTTGACCGACGCCTATTTTTCCGGCACCAAGGTCAAGTGGATCCTCGACCACGTCGAAGGCGCGCGGGAAAAAGCCGCGAAGGGGGAGTTGCTGTTCGGCACCATCGACACCTGGCTGATCTGGAACCTTACCGGCGGCAAGGCGCATGTCACCGATTACACCAATGCCTCGCGCACCCTGATGTACGACATCCATGCCTGCCAGTGGGACGATGAACTGCTCGCCATGCTGGACGTGCCGCGCGCGATGTTGCCGGAGGTCCGTTCCTCCAGCGAGGTCTACGGCAGTACGTTGCCGCAATTCCTGCTCGGCCGCGAGGTACCCATTGCCGGCATTGCCGGCGACCAGCAGGCGGCCCTGTTCGGCCAGGCCTGCTTCGAACCGGGCCTTGCCAAGAACACCTATGGCACCGGCTGTTTCATGCTGATGAATACGGGTACGAAGGCGGTAGCGTCAAGGCATGGCCTGTTGACCACCATCGCCTGGGGCATCGATGGCAAGGTGGAATACGCGCTGGAAGGCAGCATCTTCGTCGCCGGATCAGTGATCCAGTGGTTGCGCGACGGCCTGCGCATGTTCGGCAAGGCCAGCGACTCGCAGGCCTATGCCGAACGCGCCCACGACACCGACGGGGTGTATTTCGTCCCCGCCTTCGTTGGCCTGGGTGCGCCCTATTGGAGAAGCGATGTCCGTGGTGCGATCTTCGGCCTGTCCCGCGGCACCACCAAGGAGCAGTTCATCCGCGCGGCACTGGAATCCATGGCCTTCCAGACCCGCGACGTGCTTGAAGCGATGGAAGCGGACGCGGGCATGAAGGTGAAGGAACTCAGGGCCGATGGCGGCGCGATTGCCAACGATTTCATGGCGCAGTTCCAGAGCGACATCCTGGCACTGGATGTCCTTCGCCCGAAGGTGCAGGAAACCACCGCCCTGGGCGCGGCCTATCTGGGGGGGCTGGCCACTGGGTTCTGGGAGAGCCGGGCGGACATCGCCAGCCAATGGGCGGTGGATCGCAGGTTCGAGCCAGCGATGCCCGACGACCGGCGCCAGGCGCTGTATGCGGGATGGAAGCAGGCGGTACAGGCCACCCTGGGCTTTCGCGTGACCTAGCCCGGTCGCCGCGGCCTCGGGCTTCCAGCCCGGGCCATCGGTTAAACTGGGCGTTTCCCGTAGCCGAGATCCCCCATGAGTGCACACGACATCCGCTCCGCCGTCCGGCCCGATCCCGACCAGCCGATGGTGGACATTGCCAATTACGTGGCCGATTACCGCGTGGACTCCACCGAGGCTTACGACACCGCCCGCTACATGCTGCTCGATTCGCTTGCCTGCTCCATGCTGGCAATGAAATTTCCTGAGTGCGTCAAGCACCTGGGCCCTGTTGTCCCGGGCGCCAACCTGCCCGGCGGCGCCCGTGTGCCCGGTACCTCGCATGAGCTCGATCCCGTCCAGGCGGCCTTTGCCATCGGCACCCAGGTGCGCTGGCTCGACTTCAACGACACCTGGCTTGCCGCCGAATGGGGTCATCCGTCGGACAACCTCGGCGCCATCCTGGCCGTGGCCGATTACCTCGGTCGCAAGGCCGAGAGGGAAGGGGGCAAGGGCCCGACCGTGCGCGACGTCCTTGCCTGGGCGATCAAGGCGCATGAGATCCAGGGCTGCTATGCCCTGAAGAACAGCTTCAACCGCGTTGGCCAGGACCACGTGATCCTGGTCCGACTGGCCTCCACGGCGGTGGCCACGGCGATGCTGGGCGGCAATAAGGAACAGATCACCACGGCCGTGTCGCATAGCTGGATCGATAACGGCGCCCTGCGTACCTATCGCCATGCCCCGAACACCGGTCCTCGCAAGAGCTGGGCCGCCGGCGACGCCTGCCGCCGCGCCGTGACACACGCCATCAACGCGGTGTATCGCGGGGTGGTGGGGTATCCGTCGGCGCTGTCGGCGAAGACCTGGGGCTATTACGACGTCGCCTTCAAGGGCAACGCGTTCACGTTTGAACGGCCCTTCGGCAGCTACGTGATGGAGAACGTGCTGTTCAAGATCAGCTACCCGGCTGAATTCCACGCCCAGACGGCCGTGGAATGCGCCATGCAGCTGCACGGCGAGGTCGCAGGGCGACTTGATGAAATCGAGAAGATCGTCATCGAGACCCAGGAAGCGGGTGTGCGCATCATCGACAAGACCGGCCCCCTGGCCAACTATGCCGATCGCGACCATTGCATCCAGTACATGGTTGCCGTGCCGTTGATCTTCGGGCGTCTCACCGCCGATGACTATAACGATGACGTAGCCGCCGATCCGAGAATCGATGCCCTGCGCAATAAAATGCAGGTTTCGGAAAATCCCCGGTTTACTACAGATTATTTCGATGCCGAAAAACGCTATATCGGCAATGCCGTCCAGGTATTTTTCAAGGACGGGTCCAGCACGGGGAAAGTTTCCATTGACTACCCCATTGGTCATCGCCGCCGCCGGGCCGAGGGCATTCCTGTCCTGCTTAAGAAATTCGAAGGCGCGCTCAAGGGTTACCTGCCCCAGCACCAGGCCGGCAGGATCCTTGCAGCCACGGCAGATCCGGCCAGCCTCGATGCCATGCCGATAAGCGAGTTTCTGGGTCTCTTCACGGTTTGAACATTGCCGTGACTCGAATATGAACGAAGGTGCGCTGCGGCTGTTCAATTGTTTGATTTTTGCTAAACTGCCGCAGCCCGCTTAACGGGATGTTTGCGAGGGGCGGAAACAGCCTCCGTAAAAAAACTCAGGAATAGACGTTCTACGCGCGATTTCCGTCTGGGGTGGAGCGCGGACGCGAATACCAATAACGAGGAGACACCGATGAATCGTAAGGGCTTGTTTTTGCTGATCGGCTTGGCCCTGGGCGGCGTGGGTGCCGTTCACGCGCAGGACACCACTGCCGACACGGCAAGCAGCACGTCGACGACCACCTATGATGGCCGTTGGTACATTGCGCCGACCGTTGGCGGTTACTACAACGACACCGACCGCAACACCAACAGCCGCCAGGTTTACTACGGCCTGGGCGTGGGTAAGTTCATTTCGTCGAACGCCTCCATCGACCTGTTCATCGACCGCACCAAGCGCGATCGTGACGGCGCTGGCAACTGGTCGAACAACAACTACGGCGTGGCCGCACGCTTCTACGCTGGTGCGTGGGACGCATGGCGTCCGTACCTGCTGGCCGGCGTGATGGGCAGCTACCACACCAACGCCGACGACAAGGGCTGGGCTCCGGCTGCTGAACTGGGCGTCGGCGTGTCCAAGACCATCACCGACAGCTCCGACATCCGTGTCGAGGGTGGCTACCGTTACGACTGGGACGACAAGACCAACCGTGGCGAGAATGGCTACGGCGACTGGTTCCTGGGCTTCAGCGTGGTTTCGCGCTTCGGCGCTCCGCCCGCCGCTCCCGCTCCGGCTGTCGCTCCGCCTCCGGCCGCTCCGGATTGCTCCACCCTCGACAGCGATGGCGACGGTGTGAACGATTGCGAAGACAAGTGCCCGAGCACGCCTGCCGGTACCATCGTTGGTCCGGACGGCTGCCCGCAGAAGGTCGTCATCGACCTGCGTGGTGTCAACTTCAAGTTCGACCATCCGAAGAAGGCTGAAATGGGTGGCGACATCGCGAAGACCCTGCAGGAGCCGACCAGCGACTCGATGGGCGTGCTGAACCAGGCTGTCGACACCCTGCAGCGTTACCCGCAGGTCCATGTCACGGTCGCCGGCTACACCGATAGCGTCGGTAAGGATGCCTACAACCAGAGCCTGTCCGAGCGTCGTGCGAAGATCGTCTACGACTACCTGACGGCCCACGGCATCACCGCCGATCGCCTCGACGGCCCGATCGGTCACGGCGAAGCCGACCCGATCGACAGCAACGACACGGCCGACGGCCGCGCTCGCAACCGTCGTACGGAACTGCAGGTCAAGCAGTAAACGACCGGCAAGTAACACGAAAAGCCCGGCGAAAGCCGGGCTTTTTTTTGCCTATCGTTCGCGATCGCGTGACGGTCCGCCTCCACGCGGCTGCCATCTGGGAGAGGCAGGCGGCGAGGATGCCGCCGTACTGGCAGGGGTGATGCCAGGGGTAGTGCCGGGAGTGCTCGCGGCGTCGCGCGAGATCGCAGGTTGCGCCGCGAATCGCGAATCATTGACGTGACCGATTTGGACGCGGTGGGCTTGTGGCGCTGGCATCAGGCGAATGGTGGGGTTCTCGCGGGCCTGTCCCTGTTCGTTGGTAGCCATCTGACCAAAACGACGGACGAGTTCGTCCAGGTTCCGTGGCCGGTCGACGCGGCGTGGCGGCGTGGATTCGTTTGACGAGGGGCGGGTGTCGCCCGGTTGCCTCGGTGGGCTGCTCATCGTCGTTTTCCGCGGACGGCATGCGGGGGATTGGATTGATGTGGTTCCATGATGCTTCCTTGCTTGGCGGAAACGCCACTATCGACTCCAGTTCGCCAATGCACAATGACCACGACTGATCTTTCCGGTTCGTTCGTACGGACGGCGATACGTTACGCTTTGCCAATGAGCAATGCTTCCGCCGGCACGAGGCCGCCGCGCCATGGCCTGGCACGCGTCCTTTCGAAACTTGGCCTTTGTTCCCGCAGCCAGGGACAGTCGTGGGTGCGCGCCGGTCGCGTGCGCGTCAACGGCAAGGTCGTGCTGGATCCTGAATTCCCGGTGGTGCAGGGGCGTGATCGAATCAGTGTGGATGAACAGGCAGCCAGCCAGGAAGCACGGGTGTACATCGCACTGAACAAACCGCGCGGCCTGGTGGTGAGTGCCAGCGACGAGCAGGGGCGCGCCACGGTCTACTCGCTTTTGCAGGATGCCGACTTGCCCTGGCTCGGCCCCGTCGGCCGCCTGGACAAGGCCAGCGAGGGATTGTTGCTGCTGACCAACGACACGGCATGGGCAGCCGGCATTACGAACCCTGTATCGGGGAAGGAAAAAACCTACCACGTACAGGTACGCGGCACGCCAACCGACGAGGTTTGCCAGGCCGTCCTGCGTGGCATCGAGGACGGCGGCGAGATGCTTGCTGCAAGACGCGTATCGCTGCTGCGCCAGGGACCACGCCATGCCTGGCTCGAGGTAGTGCTCGACGAGGGCCGTAACCGGCATATCAGGCGCATGTTCGGCGCGCTGGGCCACGACGTTGTGCGCCTGGTCCGCGTGGCCATCGGCGACCTTGCGCTGGGTACATTGGCAAAGGGTGCATGGCGGCCGTTGTCACCCGATGAAATAGCGGCGCTGCGCCCTGATGGAAAGTTTCGAATTCCTCTGGTGACGTATTGCGCTTCTGCGGCGCATCGCGCAGATTGGCCTACTGTCCAGACAGTTCGACGGATTGACCCAATCAACGGCAAGGAGCCAGGATCTTGAGCAGCAGCCCATCGTGGTCGCAGGGAAATTCGTCGCCAGCTAGCCAGCAGAGCTATCACAGTCAGTCGGAAAGCAGTGGGCCTTCGTCGCCCGCAAGTGATCGCACCCCCCAGGCAAACGTATTCTACCGGTACCAGTCGCCATCTTCGTCGGTCGCCTCCGCAACGTCTTCATCGTCGAGCCTCGCTTCGTCGTGGACGTCGTCGAGCGGCTCCTCATCACCACGGGAAAATGCCATGGCCATGCCGCCCTGGCTGCGCCAGCGCCCGGGATATGCAGCGTCCAACGTATCCACGCCTTCGATTTCGTCCGACGGATCGCGAGAGGATTCGTCGATGCGCTTGGGCACGCCGCGGACGAATGAATCCCTCGCTGCCGAATTCTCCCGCGATCGCGCGCCGAGCCCCGCGGGAAGTTCGAACGGCCGGTTCAGTCCACCGGACTCACCGCCACGGCACACCGGTCGTGGCTTCTCGCGCTAGTGCATTTCCGAACAACGGCAGGACGCCATATGCAGCCTTTGAACAGACGCGACATCCCCATGAAACCGTTGCCGGACCCGCGCCCGGTGGAAGGAGGCAATCCGCCCTACCTGCCGCCTGGCGCGGTGCAACGTGCACCCTCGCCATTCCGGCGTGAAGCTCCTGCCAGGCCGCAGGAGCCCGTGCGCTAACCTCTAGGCGATCACGCCCAGGCTGCGCCCTACGCGGATAAATGCCGCGATCGCCTTGTCCAGGTGGTCGCGGCTGTGGGCGGCGCTCATTTGCGTGCGGATGCGTGCCTGGTCCTTGGGTACGACCGGGAAGAAGAACCCAGTGACGTAGATACCTTCGTCCAGCAGGGCGCTGGCCATGGACTGTGCTTTCTTCGCGTCGTACACCATCACCGGCACGATGGGATGGGTGCCCGGGCGGATGTCGAAGCCGGCGTCAGTCATTTTCTGGCGGAAATAGGCGGTGTTGTCCTTGACCTTCTGGCGCAGGTCGCCGGCGGAGGACAGCATGTCGAATACCTTGATGCCCGCGGCCACCACGTGCGGTGGCAGGGAATTGGAGAACAGATAAGGCCGCGAGCGCTGGCGCAGCATCTCGATGACTTCCGCCCGGCCAGTGGTGAAACCTCCCAACGCACCGCCCAGGGCCTTGCCCAGGGTGCCGGTGAAGATGTCGATCCTGTCCATCACGCCGTGCACTTCGGCAGCGCCCCGGCCGGTGTCGCCGAGGAACCCGGTGCAATGGCATTCGTCGATGTGCACCAGGGCATCGTATTTTTTCGCCAGCGCGGTGATTTCATCCAGAGGGGCGATAAAGCCGTCCATCGAGAACGAACCGTCGCTGGTGATGATCTTGGTGCGTGCGCCGGCAGCATCGGCATCTTTGAGCTGCCGCTCGAGATCGGCCATGTCGCAGTTGCCATAGCGGAACCGCTTTGCCTTGCACAGGCGAATGCCGTCGATGATCGATGCGTGGTTGAGCGCGTCGGAAATGATCGCGTCTTCCTCGCCCAAAAGTGGCTCGAACAGGCCGCCGTTGGCGTCGAAGCAGGCCGCGTACAGGATGGTGTCTTCGGTGCCGAAGAAGTCGGCAATCTTGCGTTCCAGTTCCTTGTGCAGGTCCTGAGTGCCGCAGATGAAGCGTACCGAGGCCATGCCGAAGCCATGGGTGTCCAGCGCGTCCTTGGCCGCGGCGATCACATCGGGATGATCGGCCAGGCCAAGGTAATTGTTCGCGCAGAAGTTAAGCACCTTGCGCCCGTCGGCCAGGGTGATTTCCGCCGATTGCGGCGAGGTGATCACGCGCTCGGCCTTGAACAGGCCCTGCTCGCGGATAGATTCAAGTTCGGCAGCGAAGCGCGCCTGGCCCGGGTAGCCCATGGGGAATATTCCATCGAGGGGAAAGCCCGATTATGGCCCCTGGCAACGACAGGGACAATTTCCGGTCTTTCAATGCAGGCCGAAATCCACGCGCGTGGTCTTGCCACCGTCGTCGATGCCCTTGGCATCGACCTTGGGCGCTGAAACAAAGACCCGGTTGTCCGGCACCTTGCCACGCAACCACTGACGCACCGCGTCGGCGCGTCGCTCGGCCAGGTGCCGCAGGGCGTCCTGGTCGACCGGCATGTTTTCTTCCAGCAACTTCTGCATTTCTTCTGGCGGCTGCGACTTGGTCAGTCCGACCATGTTGCGTTCCTTCTTGAACTTCGCGTGCTTGTAGGCTTTTTCCAGGTAATGGTCGTGCTGCTCTTGTGTCATCTTTGCCTTGGCCGGGTCGGTGTTGTCCTCGTCGTTGCCTGCTTCATGGCGGACAAGATCCTCCACCATCTCATGGCGCAGGCCCTTCTCGTCGAAGGCCGGATCTTCGCGACCGACGATGTCCAGGTTGAGCGAAGGCTTGTCGGTCAACACCTTGACGATCTTTTCAAGCCGCGATGTGCTGTCCGGCGTCAGCGTGCTCGATCCAGGGGCGAATTCCACGTAACCAAGGTCCTGTCCGCCGCCGCTGCCGCCACCGCCAAATGCCGAGGCCAGCAGCTTGAACGGTGCCGTCGCCGCCTTGGCGATCAGGTTCCCGATGGCGCGCCAGATCAGGCCGCCGACGCTGAAGTGCGGATCGTTCAACGACCCGGACACTGGCACGTGCACGTCGATCCGGCCTTGCGAATCCTTAAGCAAGGCCACGGCGAGCTTCACGGGTAGATGGCTGATGCCGGGGCCTTCGATGCGGTCGCCGAAGGTGAGCTGGTCGATGAAGATATGGTTGTCGGCGGTCAACTTGCCCTGGTCGAGCAGATAGTGCACATCGACATTGAGCCGTCCCTTGGTGATCGGGTAGCCGGCGTATTTGCCGGAGTAGGGCGACAGGTGGGTGAGTTCCACGCCATCGGCCTTGGCCTTGATGTCGAGGAAAGCCACCGGTGCCAGTGGATTGATGGAACCTGCGATGTCCACCGGCGCGTTGGCGTCGAGCTGGCCGTCCAGGTTCAATTCCGCCGGGGGGTTGCCGGCGGCGGTGCCGAAGGCGCCGACCTTGCCTTTGAGCTGGGTGATATTGGCCGTGTAGTTGGGCTTGATGAAGTTGTCGGTGTAGTTGAGCTGGCCACGCGACACGGTGAGCTGGCCGATCTGGATCTCCGGCGGCGGCCCCGCCGGCGCTGACGAAGCGCTTGCGGGCGCAGCCTGCGCAACCTGAGCGGTGCTGGCAGCCGGCGCGGGCGGCGGTGTCGACCCATCCTGTGCACGGGTGATGGAAACGGGCGCGGTTTCGGCGGGATTGGCAACGACATCGGACAGGTTCACGCGCCCGGTCGCATTGATGATGACGCGGGCGTAAAAGTCGCTGAGCGACAGGGCGGCGATATCCACATGGGGCGCAGCTTCGCCCATGCGTACATTCACCCCTTCGGCGGTCAGATTGTTCCAGCGCAGGAGTTCATCGTCGCTCACCTTGTCCAGCACGCGTACGCGGCCCAGCATGGCCTGGCCCTGATAGGCGATATGCGCCGGCTGCTTGCCGTGATCGGAATACCGGACACGCCCGTTCAGTCCCAGCTGCGCGCTCACGATGCGCACGTTCAACGGTACGCTGATCAACGATTCGAACGGTGCGATATCCAGGCGTGTCGTCTTGACGCGTAGATCGGCGACCAGCGGTTCGGGCTTGACGGAGCCTTTGACGTTGTAGGTGCCTTTGCCGATGCCGCCATTCAGATCGAGCTTGATCGGCTGGCGCATGTTGTCCGACAGGCCGTCCACACCGAATTTGCCGGCCTTGATCGCCAACGTCGCTTTTTTGCCGGTCGCGTTGTCGTCTTTGAAGTTGACCGTGCCATCGGTGAGCCCGAAATGCGCCACGCTCCAATGGAAGGCAGGCGATGCCGCTGCACCGCGCGGAGCCGGCTTGCCTGAGAGCACGAGACTGGCCAGGTCGAATTGGCCGTTGCGCAGGCGCCGGACATCCACTTTCAAGCCGCCAAGGGTCAGGCTGTTCAAGCGCGCTTCGCCGGCGGCCATGTCGAACTTCGCGATATCGGCATGCATGGTTTGCCAGGCGACCGGCGTTGCCCGGCTGCCTTTGGCGCTCAGCGAAAAATGATTCAGGCTTGCCTGCGCCGGCTCCATGTGCACGTTGAGCGTGCTGCCCCAACTGGCCTGCAGCTGGGCATCGGCGTCGATCGACCCGTCGGTAATCTCGCCGTTGAACATCGGTGGCGCCAGCGGCACCAGAGGAGCCAATGCGACCTGTTTCAGGCTGACCTTGCCGGTGTAGTGATTGCCGGCAAGGTCGATCTTGCCGTTCGCGGTGATGTCGCCGCCGGCCATTCGACCTGTCATGTCCACGCTGCCGGCAGAGCCCGCCACGGTAGATACGCCACGCAGGGTGCCGTGGAGGTTTTCCAGTGAGAGCCTCGCTGGGGCCTTGCCGCTGAGATCGGCGTAGTCGAGCTTCGATCCCTGCAGGCTCAGGGTATCGATGCGGACCTGCGTCGGTTTGGCTGGTGGATTGGTCGGTGGCGCGGGCGCGGTCAAGGCGTCGAAATTGCTGTGGCCACCTGGCAGCTTGGTGTAATGCAGGTTTGCGCGTTCGAGGTTGAGAGCGCTCAGGTGATAGCGCGAGAGCAATGGCTCGACATCGTTGAGCGTAGCGGTGGCCCGGCCAAGCTCCAGCAGCGGCGTGTTGTCGTGATTGGTCAGTTTGAAGTCGTCCATCGCCAGCGAGCCGTCCAGCCGCAGTTGCGATGCATCGCCCGTTGTCACGAAATGCAGTTGCAGCTGGCCCGACAGCACGCCGCTCGGTATGGCGACAGGGAGTTTCGACGGCGCGTAGCTGAGATAGCGCGGCAGGTCGAGCTGATCGAGCTTGAAGTTGATCGTCGATTCGCGGCTGTTGGCGAAGGGCTTGGTCTGTCCATCTAAGCGCAGCGGGCTGTTATCCACGCGCATGGCCAGCAGCGGCTGCACGTAGACGTCGATGCGACTTGGAAGGTTGGCGATGAAGGGAATGCCCAGTTCGAGCTGGTCGATGCGATGCCTGGCGTTGAGCACCTTGTCGTCGAACTGGATGTCGCCATCATGCACGCTGATATTGGCCAGCGCGAAACGCGTGGGCGGCGAGGGTGGTTCGCCGGGCCTGGCCGCGAAGCGGTCGAGCATGTCGCTGAAATTGAATGCCTGCGGCGCGGTGCGGGTGATGTGGATCTGCGGGTGCTGCACTGTCAAGTCATCGAGCACCGGCGCCAGGCGGAAGACCGATCCCCAGGATGCGTTCACGACCACCTGGTCGATGTCGACGAACGGCGAGGTACCGTCCTTTTCCCCGATATGCAGCTTGTCCAGCTGCAGGCGCAGCGTGTATGGATTAAGGTGCACGGCGTCGAGAGTGACCGGTCGCCCAAGCATCGCCGTTGCCCGGGTTTGCAGCTGGCTTTTGATCAGCGACGGCGCGGCAAGGAACCCCAGCACGCCGAATAGCACGATCAGGCCAAGCAGAATCAGGAGTGTTTTGCGCAGGCGGTGGGAGCGATAGAGCCTTACGGCATGTTCGCGGCCGGCCGCGAGGCGGGAGTTGCCGATAGGGTCATTCATGACGGTCGATGCTCCGCTGCACCGCGGACCGACGGTGTATGGCTGTACTGCCTGCCATACACGTCCCGAGAACTGCCGGCCTGCCCAGGCTGGAGTGTACTCAGGTTCGAGGGGGTAGGGGCAAGGACGGATCCGGCAAATTTGCCGTTGTGCCCTTGCCCACTCTTCCCCGGGGCGCTTGCGCTACCTCAATTCCAGGAACAGACCACCTTGCCACAGTTACCGGCATCCATCAGGTCGAAGCCCTTCTGGAAGTCGTCGATGGCGATCTGGTGCGTCAACACCTTCTGCAGCGGGAAGCCGGTCAGCACCATCTGGGTCATCTTGTACCAGGTCTCGTACATGCGGCGGCCGTAGATGCCCTGCAGGGTAAGGCCCTTGAAGATCACCTTGTCCCAGTCGATGCCGGCGCCGCGCGGCATGATGCCAAGCATGGCCACCTTGCCGCCGTGGTACATGCAGTCGAGCATGTCGGCGAAGGCGCGGGGGTTGCCGCTCATTTCCAGGCCGACGTCGAAGCCCTCGATGTGCAGGTCCTTCACCGTTTCCTTCAACGACTGCTTCGATACGTTCACCACGCGGGTGGCGCCCATGTCAGCAGCAAGCTTTAGGCGATAATCGTTGACGTCCGTCACCACCACGTTGCGCGCACCCACGTGCTTGGCGATGCCCGCGGCGATGATGCCGATGGGGCCGGCGCCGGTGATAAGCACGTCCTCGCCGATCAGGTCGAACTCAAGCGCGCAATGTGCGGCATTGCCGTACGGGTCGAAGAATGCGGCAAGTTCCGAAGGAATCTGGTCGGGGATCGGCCACAGGTTGGAGGCCGGCATCGTCATGTATTCGGCGAAGGCGCCGTTGCGGTTCACACCGATGCCCACGGTGTTCGGGCACAGGTGCTGGCGGCCGGCACGACAGTTTCGGCAATGGCCACAGACGATATGGCCTTCGGCCGAGACGCGGTCGCCCACCTTGTAGCCGGTAACGCCAGGGCCGATCGCGGCAATGCGGCCGACGAATTCGTGGCCGATGGTAAGGCCCGGCGTGATGGTGCGCTGGGACCATTCGTCCCATTTGTAGATGTGCAGGTCGGTGCCGCAGATGGCGGTTTTTTCCATCTTGATCAGCACTTCGTTCGCGCCGGCCTCCGGTACCGGTACTTCTTCCATCCAGATGCCCTGCTCGGGCTTGCGCTTGACCAGGGCTTTCATCGTCTGCTGCTGCATGGGGAGTTCCGGCTGGCGCCCGCGGGGTACGGGCCAAACCCCGGATTATACGAGGGGAGGGGGTGGGTTTGCCCGCAAGGCCACGTTCGGTCTATGTTTCGTGAAATCCTGCGATCGGAGCAGGACAACCCAAGGAAGACCATGAAAGTCCGAACTGCCGTGCTGGGCGCCGCGATGGCGCTGGCCGCCGATATCCGCGCCGATGAAGGCATGTGGCTGCCTTCGCAGCTGCCCTCCATCGCCAAACCCATGGCCCAGGCCGGTTTCAAGGGAAATCCAGCGGAGTTGGCCGACCTCACCCGGCCGCCGCTCTCCGCCGTGGTCAAGATCGGTGGCGGCACGGGGGCTTTCGTTTCGGCCGACGGCCTGGTGGTTACCAACCACCACGTGGCCTTCGGGGTGATCCAGTACAACTCCAAGCCCGACCGCGACCTGATCACCCAGGGCTACGTGGCGGCCGACCGGGCTGCTGAGCTTCCCGCCAATCCCGACTACCGGCTGCGCGTGACGGTGGGCTTCGACAAGGTCACCGACCGGGTGCTTGCCGGCGCACGCGGCACCACGGGCCGGGCCTATTACGACGCCGTGGACGCGGCCAGCAAGAAGCTGGTAGCCGAGTGCGAGCAAGGCGAGGGCCTGAAGTGTTCGGTGGCCAACATGTTCTACGGCACCGATTTTTACCTGGTGAAGCAACTGGAGCTGCGCGACCTGCGCCTGGTGTACGCGCCGCCGCGGGCGATCGGCAATTACGGCGATGAAGTGGATAACTTCGTCTGGCCGCGCCATGCCGGCGATTTCACCGTATTGCGCGCCTACGTGGGCAAGGACGGCAAGCCAGCGGACTATTCGCCGGACAACCAGCCCTACCATCCGCCGGCGCATCTGCAGGTGGCCCATGGTGGGGTGGCCGAGGGCGACTTCGTCATGCTGGCCGGTTACCCGGGCACCACCTATCGCCATCGCACCGCTGGTGAGTTCGCCGACCAGGTCCAGTGGCGCCTTCCGACCACGGTGGACCTACTCGCTCAACTTCAGGACGTGATCGAAACCGCCGGCAAACATGACAAGGACGCGGAGATCCGTTACGCCTCGCAACTGCAATCGCTCAAGAACGTGAGCAAGCGTTACTCAGGCGAGCTGGAAGGCTTGCACCGCAGCGATGCGGTCATTGTGCGAGCCAATGACGAGAAAGCGATGCTGGCGTGGCTTGCGGCGCGGCCCGATGGAGCATCTACCCGCAGTGGCATCGACGCTCTATCGGGTGTGCTTGATGCCGGCAAGGGCGTGCGCGCGCGCGATTTATTGCTGGGCGTGCTTACCTCTCAGACCCAGCTGCTGCGTGCGGCGCTGTCAATCGATCGACTGGCGGTGGAACGTGCCAAGCCCGATGCCGAAAGGGAAACCGGTTACCAGAAGCGCGACGAGGAGTTGATCCGCAGCCAGTTGAAGCAGGTCTCGCGCCGCTACCAGCCGGCGGTGGAGAAAGCGCTGCTCGCCGTGGTGCTGGAGCGATATCAGAAACTGCCCGACGACGAGCGCTTGCCTGAGTTCGACAAGGCCTTCGGACGTACGCCTGAGGCGCTGAAAATAGCCATGGACAAGGTATATGGCGCCACGAAACTGGGGGACGAAACCACTCGCCTGAAGTGGTTTGACCAGGCGCCGGGCGAAGTGGCCGGCGCCGACGACGCGCTGCTGGTACTGGCGCGTGCCCTGCGTCCCGCCGTGCTGCGCATGGATGACGAACGCAAAGCGCGCGAAGGCGACCTGATGCGCCTGCGGCCGACCTACATGCATGCCTTGATCGCATATCGGCAATCGCAGGGCAAGGCGGTGTACCCCGATGCCAATGGCACGCTTCGTGTGAGCTACGGCAAGGTCACGCCGCTCAAGGCTCGCGACGCGGTGACCTATGCACCCCTGACTACCGTCGAGGGCATCGTGGAAAAGAACACCGGAAAAATTCCCTTCGATGCACCCGCGCCGTTGCTGGCAGCGATCGGCAAGCGTGACTTCGGCGATTACGCGGATACAAAGCTTGGCAGCCTGCCGGTCGATTTCCTCTCCAACCTCGATACTACGGGAGGCAACTCCGGCTCACCGGTACTCAATGCCCGCGGTGAGCTGGTGGGGCTGAACTTCGACAGCAATTGGGAAGCGGTTAGCGCCAGCTGGATGTACGACCCACGGTACAAGCGGGCGATCCACGTGGACATGCGCTACATGCGCTGGTTGATGGATAAGGTTTATCCGTCACCAGGGTTGCTAGGTGAACTGGGCGTGCCGCCAGTAAAGGGGCACTAATCGAGCAGCTTCACGAAACCGACGGCAGCGGCGAATATCCCAGCGACCGCTACGAAGGGATACCAGCGCGCCTCGGCGGCGATCTTTTCCGACTCTGCCAAGAGCTTTGACGTTCGGGCGCGGATGTGTGCGTTGAGTTCATCCGCGGACGGGGCATCTCGCACGATGGTGTCCCGGTCGGGAGTGGTGTTTCGCATCCTTGTCGCTTCCGTGTTGTCCGGGGGCATGAGATCGATGGTACGCACTCCGCGGCGATTTGAATGTCGTCTTTCGCTACAAGCTTCTATCCGTTGCGAACCGTTACCATGCCGTGCATGCCTCACGACCTACGCCCGCCTGCGATATTCCTGATGGGCCCGACCGCATCGGGCAAGACGGCGTTGGCGTGTCGTCTTGCCGATGCCTTTCCCGTAGAGATAGTCAGCGTCGACTCGGCGCTGGTCTACCGTGGCATGGATATCGGCACAGCCAAACCCGACAAGGCAACGCAGGCCCGTTATCCGCATGCGTTGATCGATATCCGCGATCCGGCGCGGCCTTATTCCGCAGCCGATTTCGCCGCCGACGCGGTGCCGGTGATGAAGGCCATCACCGCCCGGGGCAACATCCCCTTGTTGGTCGGCGGCACCGGGCTGTATTTCCGCGCCTTGCACGAGGGGCTTTCCAACCTGCCCGAGGCCAACGCCGACGTGAGGGCGCGCCTGGCGACCGAAGCTGAAGAGGTGGGCTGGGCCGGAATGCACGATCGGCTGTCCCGTCTTGACCCAGTCGCCGGCGAGCGGATCAAGCCCGGTGACGTCCAGCGCATCCAGAGGGCGCTGGAAGTGATCGAGCTCACCGGCCGCCCCTTGAGCGAACTGCAGCAATCAACACGTCGGCCTTTCGGCTGGCGGATCCTGAAGCTCGCCCTGGTGCCCACCGACCGCGCTCTCCTGGCTGAACGCATTGCCATGCGCTTCGACCAGATGCTTACCGACGGCTTCATCGAGGAGGTCCGCAACCTCCGGGCCCGGGGTGACCTGCACGCCGACCTGCCCGCCATCCGGGCCGTCGGCTACCGCCAGGCATGGGAACACCTGGACGGCGCCACGTCCGCGGCCGAATTCCGCGAGCGGGGCGTATTTGCGACCCGTCAGCTGGCCAAAAGGCAGCGGACCTGGCTCAGGGCCCAGCTCGATGCCCGGGTTTTCGACCCCGATCGCCCGGAACTTACGGCTTTCGTCTCTGCCGCCACCCGGCTTTTCACCCCACTTTCAGGGGCGTGACGCAGACCGCTTTCTAACGCGATTTAAAAGCAGTTAAGATTCCAAGCACTTGGGACCGGGGCGCCGGAAGGCGTCTTTTTTACCCGGTCCTGTCGGTTGGCGAGGGGAGAAGAAAAAATGTCCAAAGGGCAGTCGTTGCAAGACCCGTTCCTGAACACCATGCGCCGTGAGCGCGTCCCGGTAGCCATCTACCTGGTCAATGGCATCAAGTTGCAGGGCACCATCGAGTCGTTCGACCAGTTTGCGGTGATGTTGCGCAACCAGGTTTGCCAGATGGTCTACAAGCATGCCATCTCCACCGTCGTGCCCAGCCGCAATGTGCGGGTGGGCGGCCACGAGAACCATGCCGAGGGCGGCGTGGCCGGGATCGAAGCGGACGCTTGATACCGGCCCGGTCCGCCTATACCAAGGGAGGCTACGGGACAATCCGTAGCCTCCAGGCGGAACATACTTAGTGTTCGATAGAAAAAAGAAGGGTGAACGGGCCCTGCTGGTGCTACCGCATTCGCGAAGCATGGGTGATGGCGTTCGCCGCGGGGAAGAATTCGCTGAACTGGTCCGCTCGGCCGGCGCCGAGGTGCTGGGCCACGTGGCCGCGCGGGTGGAAGATCCCAATCCCCGGTATTACATCGGTACCGGCAAGGCCGACGAGGTCGCCGAAGCCGTCCGCGCCCTGGAAGCGGACGTGGTGCTGGTAGACCACATCCTTACCCCGGTCCAGGAACGCAACCTGGAAAAACTCCTCTCCGTGCGCGTGGTCGACCGTGCCGGGCTGATCCTGGACATCTTCGCGCAGCGCGCCCGCTCGCATGAAGGCAAGCTGGAGGTGGAACTGGCCCAGTTGAAGCACCTGGCCACGCGCCTGGTCCGGGGCTGGACGCATCTGGACAGCCAGCGCGGTGGTGCCATCGGGCTGCGCGGCCCCGGCGAAACCCAGCTGGAAACCGATCGCCGCCTGCTTGGCGAGCGGGTGAAGATGCTGACCAAACGCCTGGAAAAAGTGCAAACCCAGCGCACCCAGCAGCGCCGCTCACGCCTGCGCAACACGGTGCCACGCGTGGCCCTGGTGGGTTACACCAACGCGGGCAAGTCCACCTTGTTCAACGCCCTTACCACCGGTGGCGTATACACCGCCGATCTCCTGTTCGCCACGCTCGATCCCACCGTGCGCAAGGTGGACGACCTCTCTTGCGGTCCGGCGGTGCTCGCCGATACGGTCGGCTTCATCCGGGAGCTGCCACACGATCTGGTCGCAGCCTTCCGTGCGACGCTGGCCGAGGCCCGCGACGCAGACCTCCTGCTGCATGTCAGCGATGCGGCGGACGAAGAACGCGATTTGCTGCGCCGGGTGGTCAACGGCGTGCTGGAGGAAATCGGTGCCGGCGACGTGCCGCAACTGTCCATCATGAACAAGATCGACCTGGCTGGCCTGCCGGCCCGCATCGACCGCGATGCCGACGGCAAGCCCTCCCAGGTGTGGTTGTCAGCCGCCACGGGCGAGGGCCTGGATGGCCTGCGGGTCGTGCTGGGCGAACTCCTGGGCGGTGAAAGAGTCCACGCCACGGTGTCGTTGTCGCTGGGCGCCGGCCGTCTGCACGCCCGGCTGAAGGCCGCCGGGGCAATTGTCGCCGAACGTATCGACGACTCGGGCTGGCATCTGGATCTCGACGCCCCGCGCAGCGTCCTGGCACCCCTGGCCGGTGGCGACGAGCATGCCGCGCCACTGCGTCAGTTGCTCGAAGTCGAGGGCATCGAGGCCTGAAATCCCTTCCGGCGCGGGTCAAGCGCCGGTCTTATCTGATAAGATTGACCCCGTTTGCGTTCTTAAAATGGAGAATGCCTCCCATGGCATGGAACGAACCCGGCAACGGCCAGAAGGATCCCTGGAACCGCCAGAGGGCCAGCGGTCGCAAGACCGACATCGAAGGCTTGCTCAAGAGCCTCAAATCACGCTTCGGCCGGCTGGGTAACAGCGGCGGAATCATCACCGTGGTGCTGGCCATCCTGCTGGCCTGGCTACTGCTGTCCAGTTACGCCATCGTCGGCACGCGCGAAGTAGGCGTGGTGCTGCGCTTCGGCCAGTTCTCGCGGATGTTGTCCCCGGGCTTTCACCTGAAGCTGCCCCGGCCGTTCGAAACGGTCACCCGGGTGCAGACGACCCAGGTGCAGTCGGTGTCGGTCAACGCCCGCATGCTCACCAGCGACGAAAACATCATCACGGTGGACTTCAACGTCCAGTTCCAGGTGTCCGACGCGCGCAAGTTCCTGTTCTCGCTGGGCGAGCCACCGGCCGATACGCTTCGCCTCGCGGCCGAAGCGGCCGTGCGCTCGGTGGTCGGTGCCAACGACATGGACAACATCCTGACCAGCCCCGGCGACATGCCCGCTGCCGCCGGCACCGCTGCCGCGCCGGCCACGGCTACCGCCGCGATCGAGCCGAAAACCCGCGAAACCCTGCAACAGCAGATTCGTTCTGCGCTGCAGAAAACGCTCGACAGCTACAACTCCGGCCTGGTGGTCAATGACATCAGCTTCCAGAACGTGGCCCCGCCGGCGGAGGTGAAGGATGCCTTCGACGACGTCAACGCGGCGCGTGAAGACAAACAGCGCAGCGAGAACGAGGCCCGTGCCTACGCCAACGGCGTGCTGCCCGACGCCCGCGCCCAGGGCGCGCGCGTAGCAGCGCTGGCCGAAGGCTATCGCGCCGAACGCGTCGCCCGCGCCACGGGCGACACCACCCAGTTCAACCAGTTGCTGAAGGAATACCGGGCGGCCCCTGGCGTCACGCGTCGCCGCCTGTACCTGGAAACCATGGAGCAGGTGATGGCCAACAATGCCAAGGTGGTGGATGGCAGCAACGGCAAGAACATCATCAACCTGCCCTCCGAGCGTGCCGCGGGCACGGGACGGTCGTTGACGGGCGTGGTGCAGTCGGCGGCCAGCGCCGTGGATTCCAACCCCGCGCAGGAGGCCAAGCCATGAAAATCGTCTATGCCTTCGTCGGCCTGCTGGTGGTACTGCTGGGGCTGAACAGTGCCTTCGTCGTCAAGGAAGGCCAGAGCGCCCTCCTGCTCCAGTTCGGCCGCATCGTCCGTGCCGACTACAACCCGGGCCTCCACTTCAAGCTGCCGGTGGTGCAGCAGGTAGTGCTGCTGGACAACCGCATCCTGAACCTCGATGCCCAGCCGGAGCGCTACTTCACCTCCGAGAAGAAAAGCGTCAACGTCGACTTCTACGTGAAGTGGCGGATCGCCGATAACGCGGCCTACTATCGCGCCACGGCCGGCGAACAGCTGCAGGCTGCGCAGCGGTTGACCCCGATCGTCAAGGATGCGCTGCGCTTTGAGTTCAATTCCCGTCCGCTGCAGGCGGTGGTGGCCAATGGCCGCGATGACATCACCAACCGCGTGCGAAGCCAGACCGACGCCGCGGCTCGCCGCAGCCTGGGTATCGAAGTGGTGGACGTGCGCATCAAGCGCATTGAATTGCCCGACGAGGTGAGCGACTCGGTGTACAAGCGCATGCGCGCCGAGCGCATGCAGCTGGCCAACGACCTGCGCTCGCGCGGCAAGGAAGCGGGCGAGCGCATCCGCGCCGACGCCGACCGCCAGAAGGCGGTACTGCTGGCCGACGCCGAGCGCGAAGCTGCCACGGTGCGTGGCGATGGCGACGCCCAGGCGGCGGCAATCTATGCGCAATCGTATGGACAAGACCCAGACTTCTTCGATTTCTATCGTAGCCTGCAGGCGTACCGCACCTCCTTCCTGGATGGAAAGGGTGTTCTGATCCTGAAGCCGGAATCGGACTTCCTGCGGTATTTCAATGATGGTGGAGCGAAAGCTCGGTAGGCCGGGGAGCTTCATGTTTGCGCTTTGGCGCTGATGAGAACTCCAGAGGCAGATCAAACCCTTTACTTATTTATTTTTGCGAGCAAAAAAGATGGGCAAATCAGTAGTGATCCTCGGCGCCCAGTGGGGCGACGAAGGCAAGGGCAAGATCGTCGACCTGCTTACCGAGCGTGTCGCCGCCGTCGCCCGTTTCCAGGGCGGCCACAACGCCGGCCATACCCTGGTGATCAAGGGCAAGAAGACGGTGCTGCACCTGATCCCGTCGGGCATCCTGCGCGACGACGCGCTCTGCCTTATCGGCAACGGCGTGGTGCTGTCGCCGGCTGCACTGATGAGCGAGATCGCCGAACTGGAAGCCCAGGGCGTGGACGTTCGCCCGCGCCTGAAGATATCGCCGGCCACGCCGCTGATCATGCCGTACCACATCGCCCTGGATAAGGCCCGCGAGATCGCCTCCGGTGCCAAGGCCATCGGCACCACCGGCCGTGGTATCGGCCCAGCCTACGAAGACAAGGTCGCCCGCCGTTCAATCCGGGTGGCCGACCTCATGTACCCGCACGAACTGCCGGAGAAATTGAAGGCCGCCGTGGAGTACTACAACTTCGTGCTCACCCAGTGGCTGAAGGCCGAGCCGGTCGACTACCAGACGGTGCTCGATGAAGCGCTGACCTGGGGCGAGTACCTGCGTCCGATGATCGACGACGTCGCCACCATCCTGCATGACGTGCGCCGCGACGGCGGCAACATCCTGTTCGAAGGCGCACAGGGCGCGCTGCTGGACATCGACCACGGCACCTATCCGTACGTCACCTCGTCCAACACCACCATCGGTGGTGCGCTTGCCGGCACCGGCGTGGGCGCCGCCGATATCGATTACGTGCTGGGCATCTGCAAAGCCTACGCAACGCGCGTGGGCAGTGGTCCGTTCCCCACGGAACTCAATGATGAAATGGGCGAGCGCCTGCGCAAGGTCGGCAACGAATTCGGCGCCAGCACCGGCCGCCCGCGCCGCTGCGGCTGGATCGACCTGGTCGCGCTGAAACGCGCCGTACAGATCAACGGCATCAATGGCCTGGCCATCACCAAACTCGACGTGCTCGATGGGCTTGAATCCATTCGCGTCTGCATTGCCTATGAATACCGCGGCAAGCGCCGCGAGCTGGCACCGCTCGATGCCGACGGCTGGGACGAGTGCAAGCCGGTGTACCTGGACTTCCCCGGCTGGGAAGAATCCACCGCCGGCATCCGTGACTGGAACAAGCTGCCCGCCGCGGCACGTGCGTACCTGCGTTCGATAGAAGAGCTCTCCGGTTGCCGCCTGGCGCTGGTCGCCACCGGTGCCGACCGCGAAGACACCATCGTGCTTGACGACCCGTTCGCCGAACGCGCCGGTAATTGCTGAGGCCATCGCCGGACACACCAGAAGAAAGGGCCCGCATGTGGGCCCTTTCCTTTTGCGCCATCTACGCAGGCCAGGACTGCCCTTGCGGATGATCGATCTGCCGGTTGAGATAAAACGCTGCGCTGATTAGCGCCAGGTGGGTGAAGGCCTGCGGGAAATTCCCCACCAGGCAACCGCGTGAGTCGAATTCTTCGGAGAACAGGCCTACGTGGTTGCCGAAGGCGAGGAGTTTTTCGAAATTGATTTCCGCCTCCTCGCGGCGGCCGGCGCGGGCAAGGCATTCGACGTACCAGAACGAACACGCAGCGAACGCGCCCTCGGGCCCGACCAGACCGTCGTCGCCTGTGTAGCGGCGCACCACCAGGCGATCGGCCAGCTGCTTCTCGATGGCATCCATGGTGGCGAGCCACGCGGGATCCGTGGCGCTGATGAACCTCACCAGCGGCATCATCAGCATTGCGCTATCGACGTCTTTGCTTCCGGGGGCATGCACGAAATGCCCGACGTCGGGATTGAAGAATTCGTCCCAGATGTTCTTGCTCAATGCATTGCGTGCCGGGATCCACTGGTCGAAGGGCGCCGCCAGTGAGCGCTTGCTGGCCAGGCGGATGGCCCTGTCCACGGTTACCCAGCACATCACGCGCGAGTGCAAGTGTTCCTGGCGGTCGTTGCGCATTTCCCAGATCCCGGCGTCGGCCACTTTCCAGTGCTTGCACACATGGTCGACCAGTTGAATCACCGCCTCCCAGTTCGCATGCGAGATCGCCTCGCCGTACTTGTTGGTGAGGTAGATCGAATCCATCAGTTCGCCGTAGATGTCCAGCTGAAGCTGATTGGCGGCAGCATTACCGATGCGCACCGGGCGCGCGCCACCATAGCCTGCCAGATGGTCCAGGTTCACTTCATCAGGTACCTCGCTGCCATCGACCGCGTACATCACCTTCGGCCTGCCGTTGGGCGATTCGGCCACGCGACCGGCGACCCAGCGATTGTAGGCAATCGCTTCGTCGGTATAACCCAGACGCATCAAACCGTAGACGGCGAAGGAGGCGTCGCGGATCCACGTGGCGCGGTAATCCCAGTTGCGCATGCCGCCATGGGTCTCGGGCAGTCCGAAGGTGGCGGCAGCCACCATAGAGCCATATTCGAGCGATACCAGCAGCTTCAGCAGCAGGGAAGAACGCTGGACCGCCCCGCGCCAGCGGCCGCGGTACGTGGAACGGCGCGCCCAGCCGCGCCAGAACTCAATGGTATGCGTCATCATTTCATCGGTGGTGGATACACACGCACCATCTTCTTCGAACATGATGTCCGTGCTTTCACCTTCCTCGATGGGAAAGGTTGCCGTGGCTTCGCCATCGCCTGCCGATAGCCGGATGTTCGTGCGAAGGAGGAATGTTGGCGTGCCGGTGGCGTGAAACCTTGCCTGCTTGCCCTTGACCTCTACCTTGGGCGTCTTGCTGGCATAGGCAGGGCGTGGCGCGCATCGCAAGCGCATGCGTACCTTGCCGCGATGCACGGTGACGCGTCGCACCAGGCGGCAAGCATCGCCGCCCACCTGGCCCAACGGCGGCATCATGTCGGTCACTTCCACCGTGGCGCCATCGCCCATCCAGCGCGTCACCAGCACATTGGTATCGGGAAGATAGATCTGCACGATGCGGGGATCGTCAATGTCGGGTGCGAGCTCGAACACGCCGCCTGTCTGCGTATCCAGCAGGGAAGCGAATATCGTGGGTGAATCGAAGCGGGGCCAGCACATGAAGTCGATGGCGCCGTCGAGCGTCACCAACGCCACGGTGGCGAGGTTGCCGATGATGCCGTGGTCGGCGATGCCTCGGTTCGGCGCGATGGCCACGGCATCATCGGCCCGGACGGGCGCCTTGCGGCGGGAAAACCCTGCTTTCTTCTTCGCCATGGCTTGGGCCTGTTTTTGGCATTGCCGCCATCAAACAGGGTAGGGCGTGATCGCTGGATAAATGCCTGGTATCCGTTACGTGGCGTGGATACGCCACCCAAACGCCCGATCATGGAATGATGCCGGGGTCCCTACGAAACGCAGGACCCACGCATGAAGACCATCGGACTGATCGGCGGCATGAGCCATGAATCCTCCGCGGAGTACTACCGCCTGGTGAACCAGGGCATGAAGGAGCGCCTGGGCGGGCACAACAACGCGCGCAGCGTGATGGTCACCGTCTGTTTCGACGACATCGTTCGCATGCAAGTGGAAGGGCGTTGGGATGACGCAGGCCAGTTGCTGGCGCAGGCGGCAGGGCAGGTGCAGGCCGCTGGCGCGGATTTCGTGCTGCTGTGCACGAATACGATGCACGAGGTGGCCGGGGCCATCGAGGAGGCGTTGCGCATTCCTTTCATCCATATCGTCGATCCGACCGCCGAGGCCCTGAAGACGGCAGGCATTACCCATGTGGGCCTGCTCGGCACCCGTTTCACCATGGAACGACCGTTCTACATCGACCGGCTGCGGGACAAGCATGGGATCCAGACGGTCGTTCCCGATGCTGCCGGACGCGATGCGGTGCATGCGCTGATCTACGATGAACTATGCCACGGCACCATAAATGAAAATTCCCGTGACGCGGTATTGCGAGTGATCAATCAACTGGTTGAACAAGGCGCCCAAGGCATCATCCTCGGCTGCACCGAGCTAACCTTGCTGGTGCAGAGACAACATACATCCACACCCTTGTTCGATACCGCGGGACTGCACGCGGTGGCGGCCGTGGAGCTGGCCTTGGCGGACTGATCCCATGCATTGAACCTTCCCGCGTCGCCGGCTGTCCCATTGGCAGGCAAAAGGAATGTCACTCACGGTGTTCGACCGGGGCGGTTCCTGCTTTGCAGGAGGGGAGGCCGCTTGTGAGGGTAGAAGGAGAGTCCGGCAGTCTGCGCGAATCGATGTGGCGAGTGGCCGCGATGGCCATGGTGATCAGCTGCCATCTTGGTTTATTGATGCTGCTGCTGCGACCGGCAAACTATGATCGAGACACGACATCGATCGTGGAGAACGACACGCTGGCACTCAAGTTGCGTTTCATTCTGCAGACGTCGACTTCCACGCCATTGGCGCTACCGGTGTTTCGACCGGCTGTGCCGACGTTACGCGCCCATCAGAAGAGATCAGGGAGAACGCCTGCACCGCTCCCTGTCCAGAGCGCCACGCCGGTCACCGCACTGCCATCGGAGGTGCGTTCAAACAGCACACCGACCATGCCTGCCTCGCCCAATCGCTACACGGATGACAAAGCGCCCACGGGCGATGGCGGTTTTCACCAACGGTTACTCGACGCTCAACACGTCCGTGATGTTCACGGGGTCCCGGGCTCTGATCGGCGCATCGTACAGGGCATTGGTTTGATCAACCCGATGAACCAGGGCGTCGGTGCGGTGATGCGTGCCACCCAACGTCTCTTCGGTGTGACGAATCGACACTGCATCGATGTTGACGTGTGGCGGCACCTTACCCCGGAAGAATTGATTGCGCGACGTATGTCGTCCAGGGACGTGGACAGGATCGACGAGCAGTACGGCTGCACCAGGCCGTTGGGACTGAGCTTCTGATCCTGCCAAATGGAGCGCGATATTACAAAAAAGCCCCGCTCTCGCGGGGCTTCTTCGTCAGGCAACGTTCGGTTCGCTAAACGCCTCGATCTCACCCTTGAAGGCTTCGATCGGCACGCAACTGCAGAACACGTTCTTGTCGCCATATACATTGTCGACACGGGCCACCGGCGACCAGTACTTCTGCTGGCGCAGGCTTTCCAGCGGGAAGGCGGCCAGTTCGCGCGGATAGGCATGCTTCCACTCGCTCGCGGTCACCTGGGTGGCAGTGTGCGGGGCGTGCTTGAGCGGATTGTCCTCGCGGTCGAGTTTGCCTTCTTCAACCGCGCGGATTTCGTCGCGGATCTGGATCATGGCGTCGATGAAACGGTCCAACTCGTGCATCGATTCGCTTTCGGTGGGCTCGACCATCAGCGTGCCGGCCACGGGGAAGCTCAAGGTGGGGGCGTGGAAGCCGAAGTCGATCAGACGCTTGGCCACGTCTTCAGCGCCGATGCCGGTGGCGTCTTTCAGCGGGCGCAGATCCAGGATGCATTCGTGCGCCACCAGGCCGTTGCGGCCCATGTACAGGGTGTCGTAGTGCGCTTCAAGCCGCTTGGCGATGTAGTTGGCATTCAACAGCGCCACCTGGGTGGCCTTGCGCAGCCCGGAGGTACCCATCAGCGTGATGTACATCCAGCTGATGGGCAGGATCGACGCCGAGCCGAAGCTTGCCGCGCTCACCATGCCGCCCTTGCCCTCTTCGCCGAAGGCGCGCGGCAGGAATGGAGCCAGGTGCGACTTCACGGCGCATGGGCCCACGCCCGGGCCGCCGCCGCCGTGCGGGATGCAGAAGGTCTTGTGCAGGTTCAGGTGCGAGACGTCCGAGCCCCACTTGCCGGGGCGCGCCACGCCCACCAGCGCATTCATGTTGGCACCGTCGGTGTACACCTGGCCGCCGTGCTGGTGCACGATCTCGCAGATCTCGACCACGTCTTCCTCGAACACGCCGTGCGTTGAGGGGTAGGTGATCATCAATGCGGCCAGGCGCTGCGAATATTTCTCGGCCTTGGCGCGAATGTCGGCTACATCGACGTTACCGTTGGCATCGCAGCGGGTAACCACCACTTCCATGCCGCACATCTGCGCCGATGCCGGGTTGGTGCCGTGGGCCGATTCAGGAATCAGGCAGATGTCGCGGTGGCCTTCGCCGCGTGAACGATGGTATTCGCGGATGGCCAGCAGGCCCGCGTACTCACCCTGCGCGCCCGAGTTTGGCTGCAGGCTTACCGAATCGTAGCCGGTGCATTCCACCAGCATGGCTTCGAGCTCATCGATCAACTGCTTGTAGCCGATGGCCTGGTTGGCCGGGGCCAGCGGATGCATGTTGGCGAACTCAGGCCACGTTACCGGGATCATCTCGGCGGTGGCGTTGAGCTTCATGGTGCACGAGCCCAGCGGGATCATCGTGCGATCCAGCGCCAGGTCCTTGTCGGCCAGGCCGCGCAGGTAGCGCAGGAGTTCGTGCTCGCTGTGATGGGTGTTGAACACCGGATGCTGCAGGTAGGGGGTGGTGCGCAGCAGGCCGGGGGGCAGGGCGTCGGGGATCTTGCCGTCCAGCACGTCGATATCGGAAATTTCCGCGCCGAAGAGTGCGGCCAGTGCAACGACGTCGTCGCGGGTGGTGGTTTCGTCCAGGCTGATGCCCAACGATGCGCTGTCGATGATGCGCAGGTTGATACCAGCGCGGGCAGCCGCCGCGTGAACCGAGGCGGCATCCACGCCCATCACGTGCAGGGTGTCGAAGAAGTCCGGGCCGACCGTGGCGCCCACGTGACGCAACGAGGCGGCCAGGATGGCGGCCAGGCGGTGCGTACGGCGGGCAATGCGTTCCAGGCCCTCCGGGCCGTGGTACACGGCGTACATGCTGGCCATCACGGCCAGCAGCACTTGTGCGGTACAGATGTTGGACGTGGCTTTCTCGCGGCGGATGTGTTGCTCGCGGGTCTGTAGGGTAAGACGGTAGGCAGGCTTGCCCTCGGCATCCACCGACACGCCGATCAGGCGGCCGGGGATGGAACGCTTGTAGGCGTCGCGACAAGCCATGTAGGCGGCGTGCGGCCCGCCGAAGCCAAACGGCACGCCGAAGCGCTGGCTGTTGCCGACCACGATGTCCGCGCCCCAGCTTCCGGGCGAAGCAATGACGGTGAGGGCCAGCAGGTCCGTCGCAACCGACACCAGGCCGCCGCGCGCATGCACCGCATCGGCCAGTGCCCTGTAATCGTTCACCTGGCCGAACGTGTTCGGGTACTGCAGCAGTACGCCGAAGCAATCCGTGCCGGCGGCGTCGGCGTCATCACCCACCACCACCTCGATGCCGATGCCATCGGCGCGCGTGCGCAGCACTTCGATGGTTTGCGGGTGTACACCTGAGGATACGAAGAACACCTTCGACTTCGCCTTGGCCGAGCGACGCGCCAGGGCCATGGCCTCGGCGGCGGCGGTGGCTTCGTCCAGCAGGGAAGCGTTGGAGATGTCCATGCCGGTGAGGTCGGCGACCATGGTCTGGAAGTTGATCAGCGCTTCCATGCGGCCCTGGGAGATTTCCGCCTGGTAGGGGGTGTAGGCGGTGTACCAGGCCGGGTTCTCCAGCACGTTGCGCAGGATCACGTTCGGCGTGTGGGTGCCGTAGTAGCCCTGGCCGATGAAGTTGCGGAAGACCTGGTTCTTGTCGGCGATGGTCCGGATGCGGGCCAGGGCCTCCACTTCGGTCATGGCGGAAGGCAGCGCCAGCGCCTTGGGCGAGCGGATCGAAGCCGGGACGATGGCATCGGTCATGGCGTCAAGCGAATCATGGCCAAGGACGTTCAGCATGGCGCCGATTTCGGCATCGTTCGGGCCGATGTGACGGTCGATGAACGCGCCGTGGTATTCGAGGTCGCGCAGAGAGGGGGAACGAGGCTGGGCCATGGGGTTTCTCAGGGCATAGGACAGTCGTGCCGTGCCGGCACGTGGGGCGCCCCTCTGTCCTTTTGCCTGAGAGTTTGGAAGCGATGAACGGCTTCGTGCACCTTCGGCGCCGGGTTTGACCGGTCTCTCCAGAGTGTTGCAACGGGGCGGTGGTATGGGAGCCTGAGCGATTACGGGCGTTGCGCCTTCGGCAGCGATCTTTCGGACCGCTTCTCCCACCGCGCCATAGCTGAAGATTATACAGCCGTCGGGCGCCCGGGACTCAAGAATTCTTGATGGGAGCCGTTATCATCCCAGAATGGGGGCCGCCCCTTGGCGGGCCGCGAAATTCTTCATGACTGGACATTACAACCTCGCGCTGGTGGGCTGTTCCCTGCTCGTGGCCTTCCTGGCCTCGTACACGGCACTGGACCTGTCCGGCCGCATCGCCGTGGTCAGGACGCCGCTTGCCCGGCAGGCCTGGCTGTGCGGCGGAGCGCTGGCGCTTGGCATTGGCATCTGGTCGATGCATTTCATCGGCATGCAGGCCCTGCGCATGCCCATCGCCATGGGCTTCGATCTCAAGCTCACCGCGGTATCGGCGCTGATCGCGGTGGTGGTGTCCTACTTCGTGTTGTTGCTGGTGGCCATGCCGCGCCTGCGATGGCCGCTGCTGGCGGTGGGTGGGGTTGCACTGGGGCTTGGCATCGCCGGCATGCACTACACCGGTATGGCCAGCATGTTGATGATGCCGGGCATCGTCTACGATCCGTACTGGTTCAGCGCCTCGGTGCTGATCGCCATCGGTGCCTCGATCGCCGCCATCCGCATTGCCCATGCGCTGAAGGACAGCCGACAGAGCCAGCTGGCGTTCAAGCGTGCTACCGCCGCGGCGGCGATGGGCCTTGCCATCGCCGGCATGCACTACAGCGGCATGGCCGCCGCCAACTTCCCGCCGGGTTCGATCTGCGGTGCGGCGACGGACCTGAGTCCCAACGTGCTGGCCCTGGTGGCGGGCGTGATCAGCACGGCGATCCTGCTCGTGGGGCTGATGCTTTCATACCTTGAAAGCCGGCTGCATCGCGACACGCAGCGGCTGTCCGGTTCGATCAACCAGCTCAACAGCCGTTTGCTGCACATGGCCACGCACGATCCGCTGACGAGCCTCCCCAACCGCGTAACACTGGGACGGCGCCTGGAACAGGCGATCGAGGAAGCGCGCCAGCAGAATACCGAAGTGGCCGTGCTCTACGTCGATCTGGACGGCTTCAAGGCGATCAACGATTCCCTGGGCCATTCCTTCGGCGATGAATTGCTTCGCGCCGTGGCCGCACGGCTGTCCTCCGGCTTGCGCCGCGGTACCCTGGCACGGGTGGGTGGTGATGAGTTCGTCGCCGTGGTCGAGCGCCTGGTGTCGCGCGATACCGCCATTCAGGTGGCCGAGCGGGCGATCGCCCGCATGCGTGAGAATTTCACCGTCAACGGCACCTCGCTGCGGGTAACGCCCAGCATCGGCATCGCCTTCTATCCCACCGATGGCGAAACGGTGGATGAGCTCATCGCCAATGCCGATGTCGCCATGTACGGTGCCAAGGAAAGCGGCCGCAACGGTTTCCGTGTGTTCGAGATGGACATGAAGCAGCGCTCGATCCGCATGCTGGACATCCAGCGCGGGCTGCAGACGGCCACCGAGGACGGCACGCTGTCAGTGCATTTCCAATCCAAGCACGACGGCCCAAGTGGCGAGCTCACGGGCGCTGAGGCCCTGGCGCGCTGGAATCACCCGGTGCTCGGTTCGGTGTCGCCGCTGGAATTCATCGGCGTGGCCGAGCGCACGGGGCAGATTGCCCGCATCGGCGAGTGGGTGATGCGCGAGACCTGCCGCCAGATGCGCGAATGGCAGGACAAGGGCCATGCCCCGATGCGCGTGGCGATCAACCTGTCGCCGCTGCAGCTATCGCAACCGGACCTGGTGGACATGGCCGCGCAGATCGTTGCCGATGCCCACCTGAAGCCTTCGCAGATCATGTTCGAGGTCACCGAAACCGTTGCCATGCAGGACGCCGAGCGCACGGTGGAGATCCTGCGCGACTTCCAGGAACGTGGCTTCGAATTCGCCATCGACGACTTCGGCACCGGTTATTCCTCACTGGCCTATTTGCAGAAATTCCAGGCCAAGCAGCTGAAGATCGACCGCTTCTTCACCCATTCGCTGGAGAGCGACAGCGTGGAGTCCAAGGCGATCGTCTCGGCGATCATCGCCCTGGCCCACACCTTGGGGATGGAAGTGGTGGCCGAGGGCGTGGAGACGCTCAACCAGGCTGAGCAGTTGCGCGCGCTCGACTGTGACCAGGTGCAGGGCTTTTACATGTCCTACCCGCTGGCGCCGGCGGCCTTCGAAGAGAAGTACCTGAAGATCGCGCGGCCTGCACTGAAGGTGTAACCGGAGCTGTTACTGCAGCAGCCGGTTGACGTCCTCGATGTCGTGCAGGTCGATCGTGCCTGCCGCCTGCTTGAGCAGCAGCTTGTTCAGCACGAACTGGTGGCGCACCACGGTGTATTCGCTTTGCGCTTCGGCCAGCACCTGGATTGCCACCACCACGTTGGTCAGGCTCTGCGTGCCGATGTCGTTGCCTGCCCGCATGGATTCGAGCGATTTCTTCGCCGCTTCCACCGACAGCTTGGCACTGCCCACCTGTTCGATGCCGTCCACCACCTGGTTGTAGAAATTATTGGCGTCCCGCGCGGCCTGGCGGCGCTGGCTTTCCAGCACGCCTTCATCCGCATCGCGCTGATAGATCGCCTGGTGTACCTGGGACTGGGTCAGGCCCCCACTGAATACCGGCACGCTTAGCGTGAGCCCGACGGTGGTGGTGCCGGGGCCGTAACCGGGGCCGACCTGGCCGGTATCGTCCTGGTTGACGTTCGACCAGGTGCCGTATTTGTTATAGCCCAGCCCCAGCGATAACGTAGGCAGGTGGCCAGCCCGGGCCGCACGGACTTTATGCTCGTCGGCCTTCACCGTGTAGCGCGCGGCCAGGATCGTTGGATTGGTTTCCATGGCGGCATCCACCCACGCCTTGGCGTCGGCCGGGGTCGGCGTCTGCATCGGTATGTCATCACGCAGGGTTTTGAGCGTTTGCGTTTCCTGGCCGGTGATCTGTTCGAGCGCGCGCTTGGCGTCTTTCAACGCATCCATCGCGCTGATTCGTTGCGACTTAATGAAGTTGTAGTACGCCTGCGACTGGGTAACGTCCGCCGCCATGGCCAGGCCGTCCTTGAAGCGCTCGCTTGATTGTTCGAATTCTTTTTTGTAGGCGTCCTCATAGGACTTGTTCACTTCAAGTTCTTCCTGCGCCACCAGCACATTGAAGTAGGCGTTGGTGACACGGATGTAGAGGTTTTGCAGGGCGGCGCGGTCCACTTCGTCTTGCGAGTCGCGCGTGGACTGCGCGGCGCGCAAGTTCGCGATGCGGGAGAGGTCGATCACTGATTGGTCGAGCTGAGCAGAGAAATCACGCTGCCGCGTGTGGCCTGCGCCGGTGTTGACCGTATTGCCATTGACGATCGTCGTACCGCCCGGGCCGCCATGCACCTGGTTGATGTCCAACCCCGCCGATAGTTGCGGCAACAGCGCCGAGCGCGCCTGCGGCACCCCTTCGGCCACCACCAGACGGGTGGCGTTGGCGGTGGCCAGCACCGGGTCATTGGCAATGGCCTGGCGGAAGGCATCCATCAGGTCTTCGCCGTGCGCCACTGGCGCAACCAGCAGGGAGCCGAGGATGAAAGGCAGCAATTTGATCCGCATGGAGGCTTGGGTTCCGGATAGGGATAGGCCATGCGAGGCAAGCGCCGTGCCATCCTCTTCAACAAGGGAATTATCTTTCCGGATCATCTACTTGGCGCGGGCTGTAAACACTGCTCGGCCTGTCCGCGGACACCATCGGCGGACATGCGACGGACAAGAAACCCGATATCCTTGGCGGATGACCCATTATCGTTTCCGGCAGGTCGACGTGTTCTCGGCCGAGCCATTGAAAGGCAATCCGCTGGCCGTGGTGCATGGCGCCGACGACTGGTCCGACGCACGCATGGCCGATTTCGCCCAGTGGACCAACCTTAGCGAAACCACGTTCCTGCTCGCCCCGACAAGCGCCACGGCGGACTATCGGGTGCGTATCTTCACCACCGCAAGGGAGCTTCCCTTTGCCGGCCATCCCACCCTGGGCAGCTGCCACGCATGGCTTGAAGCCGGCGGCAGCCCTCATGGCACGGAAATCGTCCAGGAATGCGAGGCAGGGCTGGTGCGCATCCGTCGCGATGGCGAGCGACTGGCTTTCGCCGCGCCCCCGCTATTGCGTTCAGGTCCGCTCGAAGACGACCTGCTCGAACGCATCATCGACGGCCTGGGCCTGGAGCCGGAAGATGTCATCGGCCACCAGTGGGTGGACAACGGTCCTGGCTGGTCCGCCGTGCTGCTGCGGGACCGCGAGACAGTGCTGGATGTGCGGCCGGACCTGGGCAAGATCCTTGGCCTGAAGCTCGGCCTGGTAGCGCGCTGGGGTGGCGAGGCGGACTTCGAAGTCCGTGCCTTCATCCCCGGTGACGGCATGCCGGAGGATCCGGTCACCGGCAGCCTCAATGCAGGCATTGCGCAGTGGCTGATCGGCGCCGACATCGCGCCCTCGCACTATGTAGCAAGCCAGGGCACGGTGCTGAGCCGCGCCGGCCGGGTGCACGTGCAGCAGGAAGGCAACGACATCTGGGTAGGCGGCAATGTCGTGACCTGCATCGAAGGCGGCCTCACGTTGCCGTAAGGCTGCGCGGTCGGCAAATCCGGAGGCATCGTGGGGAGAGCCGGCGGAGCCCAGCGGCGGTGCTCCTGGCTGCGGCGACCCTCGGGAACCGGAGGCCGCTGCGCGGCTTTGTTTTATGGCTGCGCCCCCATCGGGACGGGCTTCGGCCGGGGGTTTTCAATTCGCCATCCTGGCTCAGCGAAAACGGCCGGCCGTCCATGGCCGGCCCCCTGACGGGCCTGATCCGACCGAAGCCCTTCGCCTTCGCAGGGAGCGCCGCCGCTGGGCTCCGCCGGCTCTCTCGTACGGTGAGGTTCGCGATGGGAGTGCGTTGAGGTCACGTATGTCTTGCAAGACCTTGCACGTTGCTGATCGCTACCTAGTTCGCAGCCATGACATGTGACGGCAACCAGTTTGTCCCATCACGCGGCATCGGACTGTCCAGAGACGGGGGCGGTCAGCCTCGTCGGCGACTTGTGGAACCGAGCGATGTGGGCGGATCAGGCCCGAAGGGGGTCGACCGTGGTCGGCCGTTTTCGCGAAGGCCGCAGGCCGCCTCGAAAACCCTCGCCCGCAGCGCGGGCGCGCCGGGGCGAAGCCATCAAACACAGCCGCGTAGCGGCCTCCCTACCCAAGCGCCGGTGTAACCGGAGCGACGAGGCTGACCGCCCCCGGCTCCTGCGACCACCCCCGAGCGACGAGGCTGCAACCCTCAGTTCACGCGCGCTTGCGGATGGCTTTCTTCGCGGCGGACTTCCGGGGCGCGGCCTTCTTTGCCGTGGTGGTCTTCGCCGTCGCGGACGCCCGGGCCGGATCGATCAACAGGGATTCGGCGGTGACGCCGCGCTTGCGTACGGCCTCGATGAACCAGTTGGGCTTCTTGCCGAAGCCTGTCCAGGTTTGTGCCGGATCGGCGGGATTGCGGTAGCGCGCCACACCAGCGCCGGCGCGCTTGGATTTCTTCACGCGCGTGCCCAGGGCGGGGAAAACTTCGGCAAGCTCAAGGCCTTCAGCCTTGATCATGCCCTCGATGGTCTTGCGCAACGCCTTGACCTGCTGGCTACGGGCGCCTTCCACGCGGGATTTAGCATCGGCGATGAGGGCGTGCAGTTCCTTGGGGGAGAGAGCGTCGAGCTTGAGGGCCATGCGGTTTTATCCTGTGCGTATGCCAGCGGGAGGCCCAAGCATAAGCGATCCCGCCTGTATCGCACCTATCACTTGCCTTCGGCGGCCTGGCGCATGGTCAGCGCCCTTGCCTCATCCGCGGCGGTAACCAGCTTCCGCTGTGCATCGAGCTTGGCGCCCAGGATCAGCAGCACATAGTTGTCGGGATCGTATTCGCGCAGCAGGGTGATTTCGCGCTGGGCCTCGTCCAGGTCCTTGTCCAGGATGGCGCGATCGATCTGATCGGACGCCTGCGGAAAGGATTCGCGCAGGGCCTCCTGCGCCGTGGTATTGGTCTTGTCCAGGTCGAGCACGCTCATGTAGTACTCAAAAGCGTTGTTGCCCTGGGGAGCGATCAGGCGGTTTTCACGGATGGACGTACGCGCCAGGCCCAGCAGGATGGCGGTGGGTGATTCATCGACGCTCACCTCATCGTTACCGGGCGCCTGGGCGGTGGTCGCACCGGACGTATCCGCCGTGGCCGCGGCCTGGTGTCCACGCCAGGCAATGCCGCCGATCACGGCAGCCACGAAAAGTACGCCACCGGCAAGGAGCGCGCGTGGCAACGGGCGTTTGGAGGCGAGGATCATGGTACCTGCTTGCATGGCTTCTGCCGCGCGAACCGCGGGCAGGGGGAGTGCGCAAGCTAGCCGGAGATTATTGCAATGATGTTGCCGGCATCGAAAAATCGTACCGGCCAGAGTCCACCGTGACGCATACGCCTGGCCCGCAAGCGTTGCCGACGTGGACCCCGGTCGCCTTGTCCAGGGAGGTGCCTGATTCGCTTGCTTCGCGCAGGTTGTCCGTGGGCAACCGTACCAGCGCCGTGGCGCCGACGGGCACATCCACTTTCAGTTCCAGCCGCGGGCCGTGACGCTGCCATGACACCGAGGTATGGCCGTAGGGCGTCAGCACGCTGCCCCGCGCGTGATCCAGGAAGCCGGTGAACAGGGGCGCCACCTCGATGCGTCGCCAACCCGGTTCAAGCGGGCGCAAGCCGGCAACATCGCCGAATAGCCAGTCGTCCGCGGTGCCGAGGAAATAATGCCCCCACGAACGCGACGCCGCTTTCCAGTGCTCCCAAAGGCTCGTCGCACCTTGGGCACGCCAGAAGCCCCAGCTGGGGAAGGTCACCTGGGTGGCCACGGCGAAGGCCTCGGCCGGGTGGCCGGTATGGCTAAGCACCGGCAGGATGATCTTGGTGGCCAGTGCGCCGGTATCCAGGTGGTTGCCGCGGGCGCGGACATCGGAAGCCAGGTTCGCGGCGATCAAGCTGCGATCTGCCTCTGGTGCCAGGCCGAAGGCCAGTGCGAATAGATTGTGGGCCTGGCGATAGCCCAGGTCGCCCTGGCCGCGGTAGACGTGGGCGTGGGCGTCGTAGAACGTCTTATTGAAGGCCTTGCGAACACTTTCGGCCATGTTCCGGAAGTGGTCGGCATCGGCATCCTTGCCGAGCACATGCTCGATGTCGGCCATGGCGGTGGCCATGCGGTAGAGATAAGCAGTGGCGGCGACACGCTTGTCCTCGGGGGCGTTTTCACCGTCCGGGTCGGTCTCCGGGCTTACCCAGTCGCCGAGTTCGGTCATGGCGATGCCACCGGGCGAGCGCGCGTACTCAAGATTCACGTAGGCGGCCATGCCTGGTTCGTGCCGGGCCAGCACGCGGCGGTCGCCATCGTGCATGTATAGCGACCAGGGCACCAGGATGTATGCCGCATGCCAGGGCGGTGCGCGCACATCGCCCCAGCCAGGGTTGGGAGCAATCAGCAGGGGCGCGCCGTCCGCGTTGCGGGCGTCGCTGATGTCATCGACCCACTTGGCCAGGAGGGGGCCCGCGTCGAGGTTGCGCAGCATCATGTCCGCGCCCACCATCGCATCGCCGGTCCAGCCATTCTTCTCGTACATCGGGGTATCGGTGGGGATCCCCTGCAGGTTGTTAAGCACGGTGTTCACTGCCGCGCGGTGAATCCAGTTCAGCAGGTCATTGCCGCTGTCGAATGATGAAGTCTCCGCAACGTCCGAATGCACCACCTGCGCGGTGACGGCATCGCGACCAGGTGCACCGCCGGGCCAGCCGCTCACTTGAACGTAGCGGAATCCCTTGTACGAGAATTTCGCATGCCAGCTTTCCGTGCCCTTGCCCGACAGGATGAAGCGATCGGTCTGGAAGCCTTCCTTGAAATAGTGATGGCGGTCGCGGACGTCCACGCTGCCATCGGGAAGCAGTTTCTCGCCATAGCTGGCGACGATGGTGTCGCCGGCATGGCCTTTCACACGGAACGTTGCCCAGCCGGCAATCACGCGCGGGAAGCGGAACACGTAGACACCAGGCTTCGGTTGCGTCACTTCGTCGGCCGTGAGCGTCGCCGCCACGGTGATCGACGGCTGTGGCTGGGACACCAGGCGTCCGCGCGGCGCCGGAACGAGCGACGCTGCACGCCACGCACTGTCGTTGAAGCCGGCGGTGTCGAAGCCTGGCTGTGCGCGGCGTCCGTCGTAGGTTTCGCCACCGTAGAGGTCGTCCAGCAGCGTGGGTCCGTCGGTCAGCTTCCAGTGATCGTCGGTGACGATGTCCTGATGGCGACCATCGGCGAAGTCGATGGCAAGCCTGGCACGCACGCGCGGCTCGCCGTGCCACGGCGCCCGTTCCCAATGCCAGACATCGGGATTGGTCAGGCCATAGAAGCCGCGGCCCAGCTCCATGCCCAGCACATGTGTACCTTTGGCCTGCAGGGCGGTGGTGAGGTCCGTGGCCACGTACTGCACGCGCTTGTCGTAGTTGGTGAAGCCAGGCGACAGCACGGCAGGGCCGACGGGCTTTCCGTCGAGCGTGACATCGGCATAACCACCGGCGGCCACGTACACGGTGGCCCTCGCCACGGCACTGTCAACAGTGAACGGCCGGCGCAGCAAGGGCGCCGCGCGCGTACCGCCATCGCCCTTGCCGATCCAGCGTGCGCCCGCCCAGGCGCTCTCGTCGGTAAGTCCGGTAGCGAAACTTGCCGTTTGGGCGGCATGGCCGTCGCTGGTGTCGACGTCGACCTTCCAGAAGTAACGCGTACCCGGCGCAAGTGCGGGCCCGGTATAGGCGTGGCCGAACGGTTCGGGCGAGGCCTCGCGGCCGCTGTCCCAGATGTCGGGCTTGCCCGCTTCAAGCAGGGCTGGCGAAGTCGCTACCGCGATGCGCCAGCTGACCTGCTTCGCGCCGCGTTGGTTGCTTTGCACCTGCCAGCTGAAGCGGGGCTGTGCAGCATCGATAGCGAGCGGTGCGTCCAGATTCTCCACACGAAGGCGCGAAAGCGTGGAGCCTGTGTCCTGCGCATTGGCGCAGGCACAGGACACGCTTGCCACCACGAGAAGGATGGCAAGCGAGACCGCCCTTGACCGGCAATGCATCAAAGCGCGATGCAGTCGAACTCAGGATCCGGCTTGACGTCGGCTTCGTAGTTCACATCGGGCCGCGCGAAGCCGAACAGATGCAGGAAGCCGATCTTGTAGCCACGGTAATCGGTGGTATCGAAGAGATTCTCGGTGGTGACACCGTCCCACTGCGCCGTGCACTCGCGTTGCACGTCGTCGCGCAGTTCCCAGTCGTCCAGGCGCAGGCGGCCTTCGTCGTCCACTTCCGGCACGGCGCCGTCGGTGCGGTACAGGCGTTCGCGGAACAGGCGGTTGGTCTGCTCGATGGTGCCCTCGTGCAGCCCCTTTTCCTTCATGATCTTGAAGGCAAGGGATACGTACAGCGGGATCACCGGGATCGCTGCGCTGGCCTGGGTGACGACCGATTTCATCACCGCTACCTGGGCTACCACGCCGTGGTCTGAAAAGCGTTTCGTGAGCTGGTGCGCGGTGTCGTCCAGGTGCTGCTTGGCCTGGCCGATCGAGCCGTGCCAGTAGATCGGCCAGGTGATTTCGGTACCGATATAGCTATAGGCCACGGTGCGGGCATGCTTCGCCAGCACGCCGGCCGAAGCCAGGGCGTCGATCCACAGGGTCCAGTCTTCACCACCCATCACGGTGATGGTGTCCTTCACTTCCTGTTCGGTAGCCGGTTCCACCGACACCTTGATGATCGCGTCCTTGTTGGTGTCGATCGAGGTGGCCTGGTAAGGCCCGCCGATCGGCTTGAGCGCCGAACGCACCAGTTCGCCGGTATCAGGCAGCTTGCGCACGGGCGAGGCCAGGGAATAAATCACCAGGTCCACCTCGCCGCCCATCTCTGCCTTGATGATCTCGATGGCGCGGGCACGGGCCTCGTTGGAGAACGCATCGCCATTGATCGATTTGGCCCAGAGGCCCGATTCGTGGGCCAGGCGCTCGAAGGCGGCGGAGTTGTACCACCCGGCCGTGCCGGTTTTGCTTTCGGTGGCGGGTTTTTCAAAGAAGACACCGAGCGTGGCAGCGCCAAAGCCGAAGGCAGCGGTGATCCGCGAGGCCAGGCCATAACCCGTGGAGGCGCCGATCACCAGTACGCGCTTGGGGCCATCGGTGCGAACGCCCTGGATGCGGGTGGTTTCGATCTGGTCGATGACGTTTTTCTCGCAGCCAACCGGGTGGGCGGTGGTGCAGATGAAGCCACGGACTTTCGGGTTGATGACCACGCGCGTTGATCCTGTCTTTGCGGAACGGGCATTTTAGCGGCAAGGCGCCCCGGGCCGGGTACGCGGGCGTATGTTGGACCGTGAGGCGGGAAGGACGGCTGCGTGACCTTGAAGAGGGATTTTCCACGCCAATTCTGCTAATCATGAACAGAGCACCCCTGGGTTCCCCTTGCTGACATGACCCGACCGGCCCCGCTACCGCCCAACGAAAGCCGACGCATCGCGCGGCTGCATGAACTTGCTGTCCTGGATACCGGGTCTGAACCACTGTTCGACGCCCTGGCCAGGGCCGCCGCCATGGTCGCCGGGACACCGATCGGCATGGTGACCCTGGTCGATGCCCACCGGCAGTGGTTCAAGGCCAACCATGGCCTGCCCGGTGTCAGCGAGACTCCGCGTGAAGTGGCTTTCTGCGCCCATACCATTCTTGAAGATGGCTTGCTGGAGATTCCCGACGCGCGCGCCGACGAACGCTTTGCCGGCAATCCCCTTGTCACCGGTTCGCCCGACATCCGGTTCTATGCCGGTGCACCGATTGCCCTGCACGATGGGCTGCGGATGGGTGCGCTGTGCGTGATCGACCGCGAACCGCGCCAGCTCGATGACCGCCAGCGCGCCATTCTCAATGAACTGGCCCACGTGGTGTCCGAGGCGCTGGACCAGCGTGCCCTGGCCATCGATCGGAACTCTGCGCTGCAACGCGAAGCCGATGCCGGCGAACGGCTGGCCCAGATCATCAACGGTACCTCGGCGGGGATCTGGCGCTGGAACGTGCAAACCGGTGAGCTGGAGCTCGATGGGCGCTGGGTGGACATCATCGGTTACACGCCGGTGGAGATGGCGCCATACACCACCATCAGCCTGCCCACGCTCAGCGGGCCTTCGGCGTGGCAGCGCATGGTGGAGCGCGCCCGGCTCCTGGCGGCCTCCGGCAGCGACGAATTCGATGGCGAGCTTCAGCTCCGGCACAAACATGGTCACGACATATGGGTGCTTTTCCGCGGCCGTATGACCAGCCTCGGACTGGGTGGCCAGCCACACTGGATCCAGGGCACCGCGATCGACATCACCGCGCGCAAGACCGCCGAGACGCGCCTGCGCGCCAGTGAAGCCTTCCTCGACCGCACCGGCCGCATGGCGGCCGTCGGCGGCTGGGAGATGGACCTGGATACCTACAAGATCACCTGGTCGGACGCGACCTGCCGCATCCATGGCGTGACCGAGGGCTACGCGCCGTCCATGCGCGAGAGCCTGGCTTTCTACGCGCCCGAAGCACGTCCGCTGATCGAAGAGGCATTTACCCGTGCCATTTCCAGCGGCAGCAACTGGGACCTCGAACTCCCCTTCGTCACCGCCGACGGGCGGGACATCTGGGTGCGCACCTTCGGCTCAGCCGAGTACGAAGGCGACCGCCCCCGGCGGCTGGTGGGTGCATTACAGGACATCACCGTGCGCAAGCAGGCCGTGGAAGCCCTGGCCGAGAGCGAGCAACGCTTCCGCCGCCTGTTCCAGAACAGCCTTGGCCTGATCTGCACCCATGACCTCGACGGCGTGATCCTGTCGATCAACCTGGCCGCCGCGCGTACCCTGGGATACCGCGTGGCCGAGATGATGGGCCGGCCCCTGATGGACTTCATGCGCGCTGAACTGCATGTGGCGTTCGCAGCCTACCTTGAGAGAGTGCGCGCCAACGGCGCGGACTCCGGTGTGCTCGAGCTCCTGGCCAAGGACGGCACCCGGCATACCTGGCAATACAACAATATGCTCGATACCACCGGCCCGGAAACATACGTGCTCGGCCACGCCCAGGACATCACCGAGCGCCGCGATCTTGAGCGCCGCTTGCGTGAGTCGGCCATCCGCGACCCGCTCACCGGTTGCTTCAACCGCCGTTTCCTCGCCGAGGTCGAGGCCGACCCACGCCAGCGGATTGCATGGGGTTGCATCGCCATCGACCTGGATCGCTTCAAACAGGTCAACGATACCTACGGCCACCAGCGCGGCGACGAAGTGCTGGTAGCGATGGCGCAGTTCCTGCGCGCGCACGTACGCCCCGATGACGCCGTGGTGCGCCTGGGCGGCGACGAGTTCCTGGTGATGCTGCACGGTGCCGATGCCGACGCCACGCATGCGATTGCTACCCGCATGCTCGACGATCGCAACGAAGCGCCCATCGGGTTCACCGTGGGGCAGGGCCTTCGTCATGCCGGCAATACCCTGGAAGACGCCATCGCCGAGGCCGACCGCAAGCTCTATGAAGTGCGCGCGCAGCGGCCGGCATACAGCCGGCACGCGGGCTAGCCTGTAGCCGGATGCGCTAAGGCTGCGAACGGTCTAAACTCCCCGGAGAACAGGGGGATATGCGCGTGACGTCATTTGGTGTGGTGCTCGCCGGCCCGAAAGCCGGCCAGGCGGATGTCGATTGGACGCCCGTTGCGAAGGCCATGGGCCTGGACCGGGCAGCCTTCGCGGCAAAGGTACTTTCGGCGATGCCGGTGCTGGTGCGCAGGCAGCTGGACGAAGCCGTTGCCACCGACGTGGCCGCCCGGCTGGCCGCCATTGGCGCCATCGCCGAAGTCGTCCCCGATCGCGACCCCTTCGTGTACATCGAACGCCAGGGCGCCTCGCTCGGCCCCGTACCTCATGCCGCGCTCGAGCGATACATCGCTGATGGCGAGCGCTACCGCCTGCGCAACACGCGTGAGTGGCAGGTCTGGCAGGCGCCCACGGTGTCACCGTCGTGGGACCACGCCGAACCTGTATCTGCCTTCGAAGATACGGTGGAAGCCGTCGAAGTTGCCGCGGAACCTGAAGCCCCGGTAGCTTTCGAACCGACTCTACCGCCGCCGCAGCCCGCCGATGCCTCGGCGTTCCCGCCGGCGTGGGCGCAGCCGATCGTCGAAGAAGAAGTGTCCGCGGAGCCTGTGCAAGCCCAGACGCCGCGCTCGTCGATTGCTGCCATCGCCGGTTATCTGGGCGTGTTTTCGATCCTTCCGGGGGTCGGCCTGCTGGCGATGGTGGCTGGCATGCTTGCCATTCGTGACATCCATCGTCATCCGCAAAAACAGGGCATCGGCCGCGCGCGATTTGCCATTGCGATCGGTGCGGTACTGTCCGTCGCCTGGGCGGCATTGTTCGTGCTGCGTGACGATCTCCACCTGCCACCGAGCTCGCAGGTCAACGATGTCACCGCCGGCCAATTGGTGGTTGATCGGCAGGCTCCGGTGCGCCCACACCCGGTGGGTGCCGCGCCGGTGGCCGCCACCGGATCGCCGGCTCCCTCGGCACCTGTTCCGGCAGCGTCCACCCATTCAACCGCACCCATAGCCGCGTTGCAGCCGGCGACGTCGTCGAGCGCCCCGGCCCCTTCGTCGGCCACATCGGTTAATGCTCCTTCGCCTGCATCGTCAGTGCCGCCCGCTCATGTGGAGCCTGCCAGCGTCGCAGCTGAAGGCACGGGCCCTTCTTTCGACTGCAAGAAATCGCTCACCATGGCCGAGACGGTGATCTGCGCCAGCAAGCCGCTGTCCGCGCTCGATCGTGAACAGGCCACGGCTTACAACAGGGCGTTGGCGCGAACATCCGGAGAGCAGGCCACCACGTTGCGTGAAGGCCAGGCCAGCTGGCAGCGTGAGCGCAACGACCTGTGCGGCAGCGACGCGAAGTGCATTGAACGCTACATGCGTTCACGCCTAGCGACGTTCGCTCCGCCGCCGCCGAAGGGCGCGGCGCCGCCTTCACCCTGAGGCGGGCCACGGCTTAGAAAACGTGGCGGAACACCCAGAACAGGCCCGCCGCCAGTACGATCGAGACGGGCAGGGTGAGTAGCCAGGCCATAAGCATGCTGCGCACGGTGGCCCACTGCAGGCCCGATCCCTGCGCGACCATCGATCCGGCGACGCCTGAGGACAGCACGTGCGTGGTGCTTACCGGCAGGCCGAAGCGGTCTGCCGCGCCGATGGTGATCGCCGCCACGACTTCAGCCGAAGCACCTTGCGCATAGGTCAGGTGCTGCTTTCCGATGCGTTCGCCCACAGTGCGTACGATGCGACGCCAGCCGACCATGGTGCCCAGGCCCAGTGCAAACGCCACGGCTACCTTGACCCAGGTCGGGATGAACTTGGTGCCCTTGTCCAGCGACGCGTGGTAGTTGTCGAGCACGGCCTGGTCACTGGCACTGAACGCAGGCTGCTTGGCTTTGGCCATCACGCGCAACGCTTCGGAACTGAGGTACATGTTGTTGCGTACGTTGTTCACCGCGTTCTGCGGCACGTCGGCCAACGTGGCGCTGTGGCCCACCTGGTTGCTGATCGCGTCGGTGAGCTGGCCGAGCGCGGCGATGGTGGCTGGCCGTGCCTCGTGTGAGTTGATGTACCGCTCAACTTCCGCGCGCGGATCGGTAACGGGAGGGGCGCCAACGCCATGACGGGCAAATACTTCGCTGGCTGAATGCGCTACCGCGATGAAAGTCTGTGTCTCACTGGGCGTCACCGCGCGATTGAGCGCGTAGGCACCCGGCACTGTGCCTATCAGGATCAGCATGATCAGGCCCATGCCCTTCTGGCCGTCATTGGAGCCATGGGCGAACGAGACGCCGGTGCAGGTAAGGATCAACAGGCTTCGCACCCAGAACGGCGGTGGCGCGTCGCCCTTGGGTTCCTGATAGAGCTCTGGCACCTTCACCAGTGAGCGCAGGAGCAGCAGCAGTCCGAAAGCCAGACCGAAGCCTACCAACGGCGACAGCAGGAGGCTCTTGCCGACATTCCATGCCTGGCTCCAGTCCACGGCGCTGGTGGCGTCGCCGGAGCTCATCAGCTGGTTCATCACGCCCACGCCGATGATCGAGCCGATCAAGGTGTGCGAACTCGACGAGGGCAATCCGAGGTACCAGGTGCCAAGGTTCCAGATGATTGCGGCGATAAGCAGCGCGAATACCATCGCAAACCCCGTGCTTGACCCTACGTTCAATACCAGGGAGATGGGCAGTAGTTGCAGTACTGTGTAGGCCACAGCTCCACTGGAAATCAGCACGCCGACGAAATTCCAGGCACCGGACCAGACCACCGCGAAACTGGCCGGCAGCGCGCGTGTATAGATCACCGTGGCCACAGCATTGGCTGTGTCGTGGAAGCCATTGACGAATTCGAAGCCCAGGGCGATCAGCAGGGCGACACCGAGCAGGATGTAGGCGAGGGTGGAACTGGAGGGCACCACTTCCAGGTCGTGGCCAAGCTGGGAGGCCACGTAGATTGCCGCGGCGAGCAGGAAGCCACCGAACAGGCCGAAGCCCAGGTAACGCTGGACGGGGGAGCCTTTGACGCCTTCACCTAGGACCACGCTGTTCATGCGGATGCTCCGGGATTCGCCATGGGTCCACGAAGCAATAGCAGCCGTTTGTGACTCCCCGGTGTCAGTGCGGGCGGATACGTTAACTGCCTGATATGCCAAGGTGTCATTAAAAATTCACTTAAGGCGTCACTGTCGGGGCCGATACCCCGCCAACACCTTTCCCCGGCCCAACGCATGCCCCGCCTGGAAACCACACTCCCGGGCTCAGACCCGACTTCGATCCTCGACCAGGCACTATCGTCCGTCTTCCTGCGTGCCGCTTTCCAGCCGGTGATCCGGATCCAGACCGGTGCCATCGTGGCTTATGAGGGTTTGATCCGAAGTCACTTGCCTGGTGCTGCGTTGACGCCGATCGACCTGCTGGACCTGGCCCGTGCCCGCGGCAAGCTTGGCGAATTCGAGTTGCGTGCTGCCCGCTGCATCGCCACGGAGTTCTCGCGACAGGCTTTGGGTGGCCGCCTGCTGGTGAACCTGAGCGCGCATGCGGTGTTGCATGACGGACTGCGGCCGGACGACGTGATCGATGCCTTGACGGTGCCCGGGCTGGACTTCGGCCGCATCACCGTGGAGATCACCGAACGCGACATTGTCGAGAACGCCGCCGCGCTCGCCCATGCCCTTGGCTACCTCCGGGCGCGGGGCGTGCGCATTGCCCTGGACGATTTCGGCAACGGCCATTCGAACTTCGAGATGTGGAACGAGGTGCAGCCGGAGATCGTGAAGATCGATCGCTACCTGATCAATGGCTTGTCCAGGAGCGCAGAGAAGCTGGCCATCGTGCGGGCGCTGTGCATGGTGGCCGAAACCCTTGGCGCGGAACTGGTGGGTGAAGGGGTGGAAGAGGGCGACGACCTGTGCATGCTGCGCGAACTGGGCATTCCTTTCGCGCAGGGATTCTTGATTGGGCATCCGGAAAGCGAACCTGTCGGCGCCGTGCCGGTAGCAGCAATGCAGGCGCTGGCCAGCGCCAGTGTGCCGGTGCCCCCGCGCCCGCGCGGCCCGGTGAGCGCGCGGCCACTGAACGCCGAACACTTGTTGATCCAGGCGCCGGCACTGCTGCCGACGCAGACCAACGAAGATCTTGTGCAAGTGTTCGGCGCCGATGAGCGGCTGCACGCCGTGGCGGTGGTGGAAGATGACCGGCCGATCGGCATCGTCAACCGGCGCGCCTTTACCGAACGCATGGCGCAGCCCTTCGCGCGCGAACTCTTCGGTCGAAAGAGTTGCACCAGCTTCATGAATGCCCATCCACTGCTGTGCGACGCGGAACAGTCGCTGCAGAGCATGGCCGACATCCTTCGCGGCGAAGACCAACGATACCTGAGCGACGGCTTCGTGATTACCTCGCAGGGCCGCTACCTGGGGCTCGGCACGGGTGAGTCACTCGTGCGGCGCGTTACCGAGATACGCGTGGAAGCTGCGCGCTACGCCAATCCTCTGACCTTCCTTCCGGGCAATATCCCCGTTACCGAGCATATCGCCCGCCTGCTCGAGGCCGGGCGTCCGTTCACGGCGACCTACTTCGACCTGGACCAGTTCAAGCCGTTCAACGATCAGTATGGATACTTCCGCGGTGACGAGATGATCTGCCTGCTGGCCAGCACGCTCACCGGGGACCTGCGCCACGATACCGACTTCGTCGGGCACATCGGCGGCGACGATTTCGTGGTGTTGTTCCAGGGCGACGACTGGCTCGACCGCTGTACGCAGATGCGCCTTCGCTTCAACCAGATGGCGCCAGCCCTGTTCGATGCCGCCGACCGCGCTCGTGGTGGCATCGAGGGCGAAGACCGCCAGGGCAGCCGCCGGCTCATTCCCATTACCACCGTGGCCGTGGGCGCGGTCAGCTTTGTCGATGAATTTCCTCGCCATCCCGAGGCCGTGGCCAGCCTCGCCGCCGCCGCCAAGCGCATCGCCAAGCGCGGCAGCGGCTTCCACGCCGTGCGCTACGAAGAGGAGATTCCCTCGGCACAGCCGATCGTGTAATTGGGGCGACGCCGGTGTTTCTATTTAACCAGCGAGATCGGACTTGATGAATACCGGGCGATGGTAGCGTCGCTGGTCAGCAGGGTTATGCCTTCAACCGTTGCCTGTGCAATGAGGAGCCGATCGATCGGATCTTTATGATGTTCATCGAGGTTCACGACGTAAGCAGCGTGAAGGCTGTTGATCGGCAGCTCCATGTAGCCATTGTCGCTAAGGCCACGGCGAAGAACATGTGGATCCACCTGGAAATCCGCCCGGTTCAACTTGTTCTTGATGGCAACTTCCAGAATGCTTGCCGCGCTGAAGTAAAGCTCAGCCGTGGCACTTTCGACGATCTTGCGAACGTTTCGCGATGCACTTCCTTCGGCCAGCCATAACAGCAAATGGGTATCGAGGAGGTACTTCATCCGTCGATGCCGAACATCTTGGCAATTTCATCCCTGGCCATGTTGTTGAACACCTCGGCCGACGGGACCTTGATCGCTCCGGCGAGGAACCCGACCCTCCGCTGTGGGACATTTTCCACTGCGTTGAGTGCGACGAGCTTGGCAACGGGTTTGCCAGCCCGGGCGATGATCACGGAATCACCGTGCTCGGCTTGTTCTACCAACTTGGAGAGTTGGGTTTTCGCTTCGTGCATATTGACGGTCGTGACCATGGGGTCATCCTTAGCTAACCAAAGTTAGTCTACCACACCCCTCACGATCAAGTTGTAGGTCAGTTTCCCGGTGTTTGTAAGACTCACATCATGGGCAGTGCCTGGGCAGCCGCCTTTGCGCCTGCCAGCTTCGGCGCCACCATCGGTATCGTCAGCATGGTGCTGCCCACCGCCATCAACAGTAGTGCTGTGAAGGTTTCGCTGCTGATCAGGTGGCGGTCCAGCAGCACGTTGACGAAGATGATCATGATCAGTGCCTTGGTCTGCAGCAGCCAGCCGACAATCCAGATGTCGCCGCGCGCCCAGCCCAGTAACTTCCCGGCGATGCCGACGCCGGCGAGCTTCCCGGCCACCGACGCCACCAGCAACACCGCGGCGGCGATGAAAACCGAAGCGCCGCCGATCGACCAGTTCGTGCGCAGGCCCGTGGAAAGGAAGAACACCGGCATCACGGTAAGCAATACATGGCGGCGAAGCAGGTCCATGTGTTCCTGGTTGAACCATTCAGAGTCGGTGACGGCGCCGGCAAGGAAGGCACCCACCATGAAGTGCAGCCCAGAGACATCCGCGCCATAAGCGCATACGGCGAGCCACACCAGGCCGATGTACCAGCGGTCACTTTCCGGAATGCGGCGCATCAGCGCGCGGTAGCCTATGGACACCGGCACCAGCAAGGCCAGGAAGATCGCCTGTTTGCCGACGCGGTCGAAGTCCAGCAGGATCAGCGCCAGCACCGCCCAGATCATCACATCGTCGAGGCTGGCATAGCGCAGTACGCGTTTGCCCAGCGGTTCACGCAGCACACCCAGTTTCTCGAGGAAAAGAATAAGGATCGGCAACGCCGTTACCGCGCAGGCCATACCCACCCCTAGTACGAATTGCGTGTTCGTGCCTTGCGAGCCGAGCCAGCCGTCGCGCCATGCCAGCATGCCGACCGCCGCGGCGCAGCCGAACAGCAGGGGTACGCCAAGGGCCAGTGCTGCCGTGGCGCCGCATTCCCTGCGCTGCGCCCAAGCGGCCTTGAGGTCCAGCTCGATGCCGGCGATCCAGACGAAGATCATCACGGCCCACCACGCCACCCCGTTCAGCGCGGTGACCACGGCCGGAGTGAAGATGGTCAGGTAGTAAGCGGGGTAGGCTGCCCCCAGGATGCCCGGGCCGAGCAGGATGCCGGTGAGGATCTGCACCACCACCAACGGGGCGTAGTAGTCGGTGCGGCCGAGTCGCCAGATGAGGTATGGCACGGCGAAGATGATCGCCATGGCGATCAGGAAGAGCTCGGCGCTATTCATCTACGGTCCCCGGAATATTCGGGGACCGAGATTAGCGCAGGTTCATGCGAGGCGGCGAACCACCATCACGTCCAGCTGTCGTCACTACCACCGCTGTCGAATCCGGAGTCGTCGCCACCGCCACCGCCGCCCCAGCCGCTATCGTCGTTACCCATGTCGATGGGCTGGTCGCGCAGGTCGTCGTAGGCCTGGCCACGGCTATCGCCGGTATCGGCACCGCCGGCGATATTGCCGCTACCGTCGCGTTCGGCTTCCTCTCGGCGTTCATGGTTTTCGTACATGTTCACCGCCGCCGCACCGAGGGCGCCGCCAGCCAGTCCGCCAAGGAACGAACCACCCATGCCCGAACCCTGGTTCTGCGGCGGGTAGCCACCACCTGGAAATCCAGGCGGAACGTTGGTGTTGGGGCCCTGGCCATAGCCATAGCCCGCGCCGCCAGGCGGCGGGGATTGCCTGCGGCGCATTACCATCACGATGCCGCCGATCACCACAAGGCCCAGCACCCACGGCCAGATGCTGGTGTGCGATTTCTCCACCTGGAAGGGAACGGGAGCGGCGGCGCCTGATGCGTCGCGACGCACCGGCGCAGCGCGTGCGGGAGCTGGCGCGGTAGCCTGGCGCAGTTCCGCCTGGAAGTGCTGGAACTTCGCAGGATCCGTGAAGCCGATCTTCGGATCGAGCGACTGCGCCTTGCCCGCTTCAGTGCTCGCTTCGCCGATGTTGCCCTGATGGGCCAGCACCTGCGCCAGCACATAGTGTGCCTTGGCGCTTTGCGGATGCTCGGTGATCGCCTGGCGCAATTCCTGTTCGGCCAGGGGGTAATTACCCTGGGCGATGGCCGCCTGTACCGCTTTGGGCGAGTCGTCGGCCAAGGCGGGGCCGATGGCTGCAAACGCCAGGCAGAACGCGAACAAGAGCTTCTTCATGCTTCGTGCCTCACTTGGGCTTGTCGCAAAGGATAATTCTATCGGTCATGGTGGGGTGCCGGCGTGACGGTGCAAGGGGTCGGTCACCGTGACTTCAGGCACCCGTTGTCGATAGCGGGCTGCCGGCCTATGCTCAGAAACTCGTCGCGAAGGGGTGGATCGATGAATCGTGCATGCGCCGCATTTGCGTTGGCTGGGTTTCTGTTGATGGGCTCGGCATGCACCGCCGTGACGCCCAAGGCACAAGGAACGCCCGCCGTCGATGTCAACGCCAAGGCCGCTGCGGCACCGGCTGGGCCGACCAGCGAAGAGCGGCTGGCCGAGGCTCAGAAGCAATTGGCCGATTGGCCGCAGCTGGCCCGCTACCACGCCGACAACGCCGCGGTGAACAAGCCAGCCAAGGGTGAGCAACGCGTGGTCTTCATGGGCGATTCGATCACCGATTTCTGGGGTCGCGACCGGGGCGTGTTCTTTCCGGGCAAGCCGTACATCAACCGTGGCATCAGCGGGCAGACCACGCCGCAGATGCTGGTGCGTTTCCGCGCCGATGTCGTTGCTCTCAAGCCCAGGGCGGTGCTGATCCTGGCCGGCACCAACGACATTGCCGGCAATACCGGCAAGGCGAGCGTGCAGATGATCGAAGATAACCTTGCCTCGATGGTCGACATCGCCCGGGCCAACCACATCAAGGTGATCCTGGCCACGCTGCTGCCGGTAAGCGACTATTTCGATCCGAACCAGAGCAGGAACCGCCCGCCGGAAACGATCAACGAACTCAATGCCTGGATCCGCCACTACACCCGGCGTGAGCACCTGGTGCTGCTGGACTACTACCCGGCGATGCTCGACGAGCAGGGCGTGTTCAAGAAGAGCCTGACCTTCGATGGCCTGCATCCGAACGCCGCTGGATACGACGTCATGCGGCCGCTGGCGGCCAAGGCTATCGCCAAGGCGCTGGGGAAATAAGCCTCCTTCATGGACCACGCCTCCACTTCAGCTCCCGCTACCGAGAAATACCCAGCCGGGCTGCGCATCATCGCCGTATACAAGGCGGTCAAGACCGTTGGCCTTATCTTCATCGCCATCGCGGCCTTCCGCCTGGACCGCGAACAGAACTTCCAGAACCTGGTGCAATGGCTCGAGCACCTGCAACTGGCCGAGAGCAACAGCATCCGCTGGAGCCTGGTGCGCCTGCTCGAAAGCATGGGGCCGGCGAAATTCATTGCCGTTGGCATCGTGGCTTTGGTCTATGCCGCCATCTTCGCCACCGAGGGCATCGGCTTGTGGATGCGCAAGCACTGGGCCGAGTGGTTCACTGTGATAGCCACCGGCTCGCTGGTGCCGGTGGAGTTCTACGAATGCATCGTGCGATTCGGCTGGCTGAAACTTGCCGTGATGGTGGCCAATATACTGATCGTGATCTACCTGGTGCGCATCGCCTTGCGCCCGCGGCACGGTGACGCGTCGGCCGCGGCGGGCGAGCCTCTTTAGGCGTCGGCCGATTCAGGCCGGGCAAACGCGTCGCAGGCAAAGGCCAGGGCGACGAACACAAGGCATGCCACGCACACACCAGTCCAGCCATGACTGGCCCACATGATGCCCGCACAGGCGGCGCCGATGCCTCCGCCGATGAAGAATACGCCGACGAACAATCCGTTGAGGCGGCTGCGGGCTTCGGGGATAAGCATGTTGATGGCGCGCCGCCCGATGGTCTGGTCACCGATGGCGCCGGCGTCGATCACGATAGCCGCGGTCACCAGCAGGCCCAGCGCCAGGTATCGATGCGTGGTGAAGTCCAGGCCGAACCATCCGGCTCCCGCGATTCCAGCCAGGACCACGCCGGCAAGCAGCACGATATGGGCCACGCGCATGCCAACCACGCTATGTCCCTTGTCGCCCACTTTGCCGGCGATCGGAGCGACGATGGTGCCGGCGACGCCCGCGAGCGCAAACGCCGCCATGGCATCGGCGCCCAGGGAAAACGGTGCCTGTACCAGCAGCATCGCCACACCCGTCCAGAAGGCAGCGAACGCCGCCATCACGAACGCAGCCGATATCGCGTAGCGACGCAGCACGCGCTCACCCTTCCACAGTGACCACAGCGAGCCGATGAGCGCGCCATAACTGTGCCCGAAATCCGGACGGCGGTCGGGAAGGTTGCGCCACAGCACAAGGGCCAGGCCCACGTCCAGGCCGCCGAGCAAGGCGTAAAACCAGCGCCATCCAAAATGTCCGGCGATCACGCTTGCAAGCGGACGCGAAAACAGGATGCCGAGCATCACGCCACTCATCACATTGCCGACCGCACTGCCGCGACGCTCCGGGTGAGCCATCGAGGCCGCCAGCGGCACCAGCACCTGGATGGCACACGAGGTGGCTCCAGCCACGCACACGGCCAGAAGGAAAACCGGCGCATTCGGTGCAACAGCGCCAAGCACAAGCATGACCGCGCAGATCGCAAGCGTTGCCACGGCGAGCCTGCGATTCTCCAGCAGGTCCGCCAGCGGCACCAGGAACAACATGCCCAGCGTGTAGCCCAACTGCGGCAGCGTAGCCACAAGACCCGTCATCGAGGCCGGCAAACCAAGGCTGCGTGCAACCGGTTCAGCCAGTGGCTGCGCTGCGGTGAGGTTCACGATCATGATGCTCACGGCGAATGCGAACAGCACGGTCAGGCCCCGCGTTAGCGATCCAACCGGTTCGACGGGCGCGGCAGCGGCCTGGATGGCCTGGGCATCGGGAGGCATGGTGAGGGCATTTGCGGGGAAGGAGGCGTTGGATGTTAAATAGCCACGGTCGATGCATCAATTGAATAATATTCATAAAGAATATGCCTTATGGGCATAGTCGAGGAGTTGCATGAACACACATGACCTTGCCGCTTTCATTGCCGTGGTGGATGCCGGGTCCATCGTGCAGGCCGCCAACAAGCTGCATCTCACCCAGCCAGCGGTCACGCGCCGTGTGCAGGGGCTTGAGTCGTTGCTTGGCGTGGAACTGCTGGACCGGCAGTCCAAACCCTTGCGGCCATCGGCCGCCGGGCGCGAGGTGTATCGCAAGGGACGGCAACTGTTGGAGGCCGAGAGCGAACTGATGACGTCGGTGAACCCGGGGACCGAGCCAGGCGGCGAGTTGCGCCTGGGTATGCCGCCGTATCTGGCCGACATGATGCTCGCCACGCCTATCGATCGGCTGCGCGAGCGTTTTCCCAAGCTATCGCTGCGTATCCAGAGCACCTGGTCGCCCGGGCTCACGGCAGCGGTTGAAGGTGACTTGCTCGATGCCGCCGTTATTGGCGCTGCCGATGGCAATGCACCACCGGCCTCGCTCATCGCGCATGCTTTTTCCAGGCAGCCGATCCGTATCGTTGCCGCGCCGTCGCTGGGGCTGCCGGCGAAAATCGACCTCAAGCGCCTGGCCGGTTTCTCCTGGGTGCTCAGCCAGAATGGCTGTGGCATGCGGACGGTGCTCAGGCGCACGATGGAAGCGGCCAACCTGCCGTTCAACGTTACCGTCGAGGCCGTGGGTTCGGAACTGCAACTTTCGCTGGTCGCACGCGGCGCCGGCGTGGGCATGGTTACCGCGGACCTTCTCGAGCGCAGCCATTATCGGGACAGGCTGAAAGTCCTCACCGTCGCCGACTTTCGCACCGACGTCGTAGGCTGGCTTGCCTATCGTCCGCTGCCACCGCGCCTGGCGGCGCCGGTGGCCCTGCTGTTGGAGGAACTGAGGAAACTACCCATCGCCTCACGTCACACCCGTTCGCGCAAGGCCGTCGCCTAGCCGCGGCGACCGTACTTCCGGTTGGTGTCAGGCCGTGGTGTCCACCCAGGCGTGGGCGCGAACGGGGAACGTGCCCATCCGGCTTACCTTGGGAGGTACGGCCGAAAAACGAATACCTTCAACTGGAAGCTGCCCGAGCCCCGTGAGGTGCTCGACGATCGGGATGCCGGCGCCCAGCAGGATCGTATGCACCGGCCGCGTACCACCGGAGGTATCGTCTATGTTGAGCGAATCGATGCCCACCAGCCGTGCACCCTGGTCGCGCAGGTAGCTGGCGGCCTTTTCGGTCAGGAAGGGATGCCCTTCGAAATAGGCATCGGTACGCCAGTGGCGATCCCATCCGGTGTGCACCAGCACGGCCTTGCCCTTGATATCGGAAGCGGCGAATTCCGTCCACTCGACTGCGCGTCCGCTGGCGCCGGCCACGCGTACCACCACCGCCGGTACGCCGGAAATCTGTTCCAGGGAAAGGCCGGCCAGGTCGCAACCATCGGCGTAGCGATGGAAGGGAGAGTCGATGTACGTGCCGGTATTGCCCACCATCTCGATACGATCGATAACGAACGTCGTGCCTTCAGCGTAATGCGCCCGGGAGTTTTCCCGCGAAAGGTAATCGCAGACCAGCGGGGCAGGCAGTCCCTTGTAGGTGATCATGCCGGATTCGATCACGTGGCTGAGGTCGAATATCGCCGTTGCTTCGCCGGGCACGGTATCTTTAACCGCCGTCGTGCGCTTGTGCTGCTCGGCGATGATGGTCTTGTTCAGGATTTTCACGCCGCCCACCATCAACAGGCGAAGGTCGCGGATGATGTACGCGGCCAGGGCATCGTCGTCGATATCGTCGCCATCGATATCCAGGCGGAAATCCTGGCCCTGGATGCCGCCCCCGTTTGAAAACGCCACGTCGAAATCGAAACGCACTCTCTTTTCGGTCACTTGCGCGGTTCCTTCTGGAATTCGTGGTGGGGGAATATGCCACGGGCGGTCCGGGGAGATGCTATCGGCATTGCCGTCGATTAGCCGGGTGGCCCGGGCTTGAATGTGAAGGGTGGCCGTGCTGGAAATCATGGGGCGGGCGCTGCTTTTTTGCATTGCAGCGTGACACCTTGCGATTTCGGCGTCTTAATCTGGCTCGGTAGGGTTTAGACCGATCCAAATCATCGATGGTCAGGGTGATGCCAGGGCTGCGAGGGATCTGAATAAGGTGGACAGGGCGGGAGGGCTTTGGACGCGCGCCTCAGGCGTCGCACGGGATATCGCCGCTTTTCGTAGGCAGATCGATGAAAATGGCGGTGCCGCCGCGGCATCCCCGGGGACTTGAAGCATCCACAGTTGGTGAGCCGAATGCCGTTGGATATCAGAATTTTTTTGATCGATCCAAGTTGAGAGGAGGGAAGAATCCTTGAGGCCATAAATCGTCCATCCGCAGTACGTGATTAAACGGGGATATCTGCGCCAACTCCAGAAGGCGCATACAAGTAGGGAATCACGAAATGACTCATTTGCCGCATAAGTTTCAGCGCAAGTCGATGTATACCGCGCTCGCCCTGGCGAGCTTGTCATTTGGCGGCATGGGGATGCCCGCCATTGCCTTTGCGCAGACGACTGCGCCTGCTGCCTCTTCGTCGACACCGCCGCCGCCAGCGTCGGATAGCGCGGTGGTAAAGAAGCAGGACAAGGGGAAGAAAGGCGATGTCACGGACCTGCAAACGGTCGTTGTCACCAGCTTCCGTCAGTCGGTCGACCAGAACATGCAGGACAAGCGTGATTCCAACTCCATCGTGGAGGTTATCAACGCGCAGAACATCTCGCAGTTTCCCGCGAAGAATATCGCCGACGCCTTGGCGCATGTGCCGGGCGTGGTCATCACCCGCGAGTCGGGCGAGGGCAAGACAGTCAGCATCCGTGGCCTCGCGCCCGAACTCACGCTGACCGAACTGAACGGCAACTACGTGGCCTCGGCCGATACCTCGGCCGGTCTCACGCGCTCGTTCAACTACACGTTGATACCGGCCAACATGTTCTCGGACATCAAGCTCTATAAGAGCCTGGAAGCGCGCCTGGACGAAGGTGGCATCGGCGGCAACGTCGACCTGCACACGCGCCGTCCGCTGGAAATGGCGGCCAATGACGGCTTCATTTCCTTCAACGGCACAGGTTCGGACAACAGCAGCAAGAAGGACCCCCAGGCATCGGCGCTGTGGTCCTGGAAGAACAAGGACGAAACCTTCGGTGTACTGGTCGCAGGCACCTACCTGAAGCGCCGGGACATCGATTACACGGCCAATGCCTCCAGCTGGCAGTGGTGGGACAACGACTGCGTCGACCATGCAACATGTACCCATCAGCCGACGAATGTGCACGGCCAGCCGTATGGCGCCGATGTGGCACCGAATCTCGCTCTGTGGCCCGGTGGCGGCGTGGTCGACCAGGCCGGCAACGGTTATTCGGGTTATTGGATGCCGCAGCAGTTCTCCACCAGCCGGAACCAGCTGGACCTGAAGTCCAAGAGTGCGCAGGTCACGCTGCAATTCAAACCCACCGACCATTTCCTGCTGACGGGCAACTACTTCCGCTTCCAGCGCGAACAGACCCAGATCACCAATACCCTGGAAGTACCCGAGTGGGGGCTGCCCAGCAACGCCAACTACTCCGACCAGCAGGGCAGGCTGCTTGCTCCCAACGGCCTTACCTTCGATCCCTCGCATACGGTCGTTACCGGCGCGAACTACGTCCTTCCACCCGCCGGGGTGGGTTGTAACGCCACGACCAACCCCGTCACGGGCGCGCAGCGGCAGACGGTGGACGTGTGCTCCACCGAAATTCCTTGGCTCAACGGCAACTACTCGGTCGAAAAAGCCACGTCCCAGACCCTCAACCTGGAAGGCGAATGGGACAACGGCGGCGACCTCAGCGGAACGTTCAACGTCGGCCGCACCTGGGCAACCGGCGGCCCGTCGGTGGAACTGGGCATGGCCGCCAAGCCGCGCAACTTCGTCAACGGGCAGTGGGTGGATGGCAGCAACGGGGCGTCGTGGACGCTCAACGGCAAGCCAACCATCAATGCTTCGCCCAACGTGCTGCAGAACATGCTGGCCGGTGCCGGACAGGTGGATCTTGGTTCCACCGGTTCCAACATGGTCAACACCAGCAACTCGCAGAACTTCGCACAGGCGGACTTCACCTGGGCCTTCGACGACAGCTGGATGCAATCGCTGCAGTTTGGCGTGAAGTACCGCGACAGCAACGCCGAACAGCAGAACAATGAACTGCGCTGGTACTGCAAGGGCACCACGCTTCAGTTCCAGACCTGCGATCCGAATGCCGGCCAGCTGCCCGGGGGGTTCCTGCTGCCCAACTCGCTTGACGGAAGCACCGAGGCCTATAACGACGCCACTTTCCCGGCGATCAATTACCCGGCCTACTACAACTACCTCAACTCCACCTACGACAAGGTGCTCTACGCCCATCCGGAAGACAAATCCTCGATCCAGGAAAAGATCGCGGCAGCCTATGTACAGGCGAACTTCCAGACCGACACCCTGCGCGGCAATGTGGGCCTGCGTTTTGTCAGCACGAAGCAGAACCTCACCGTGGCCGACGAGATCACCACCAACAACGCGGTGTATTACCACGATACCGGTGGCAACATCCTGATCTGCCCGACCACCGGCTTGAACATCGGCGGCGGGCCGTGCGCGCCGGGTGACTTCCAGTACCTGCCGCGCGAACAGTCGGTGATCCAGAACTTCTCCAACGCCACCACCAACAAGCGGTACAACAAGCTGTTGCCAAGCTTCAATGTGGCCTGGACGCTTCCGAACGACTTCGTGATCCGTGCCGCAGGCTCGCAGGCGATGGCTCGCGCCAACTACACCGACCTTGCGCAGCTCGGTAGCCTCACCAACAACACGGTGGACTACTACAACGACCGCAAGCAGTTCGGTGCGCCTCCGCCGGGCTGGTACGGCAGCGGCGCCAACCCGGACCTGAAGCCTTTCACGGCCACCCAGTTCGACCTGGCGGGCGAGTGGTACTACGCGCCTGAATCGGTGATCGGCCTGGACCTGTTCCAGAAAAAGGTGAAGAACTTCGTCGTCCCCGTCACCGTCAACAACATCAACGTGGACGTCGCCGGCACCGAGCAGAATTTCCTTCAGTACAGCACCAATGCCAACGGCCGCTCGGGCACGTCCAAGGGTGTCGAGCTTTACACCCAGCACACCTACGACTGGGGCTTTGGCTACATCGCCAACTACACGCTCAACAAGACCAACGAAACACCCGTTTCGCTGGGCGACACGCAGGTGGGCAAGTCCGAGCTGATCGGCAGCGCCAAGTATGCGGCGAACGTGTCTCTGTTCTATGAAAAGAACGGGTTGCTGCTGCGCGTCACCAACAACTGGACGGGCCGGACCATGCAGGGCCTTGCGTCCGGTCTTCCGATCTACACGCGGCCGTACCACCAGCTGGACTTGAACGGAGACTACGAGTTCAACAAGCACCTGATGCTGACCGCGTCGATCATCAACCTGACCAAGTCCAAGGCCCGCCAGTATCTGGGCGGCGACACCACAGCGCGTCTGTACGAGCTGGAATATGCCGGGCGCCAGTACTACGTGGGCCTCACCTACAAGTTCGGAAATGGCGGTTGATAAAGGATGAGCGGGGCCAGGCGTCTGCCTGGCCCCGCCGCTTGAAGTACTTTTTGTTTTAACCAGGAACTGATCATGACCCCAAGCCCGGCACGCCTTCGCCGCCATCGTTCCCTGAAACGCGGCTGGCCAGCCGCGCTGGCATCCGTCGTGGCGATTGCCGCCGTGGTAAGTCTTGATCTTGGCTATGCCAGGGATGCCAAGCTACAGCCGTCGGCGAAGTCGGTGGTGGATCTTGCCAACCCCCTGGTGGGTACTGCGCCGCTGGACCGGCAGGAACTGATCGGCAACTCGCCTCCGCCGGGCGAGCTTCTGTATTCAGGCATGACATCCCCAGGCGCCAGCCTGCCGCAAAGCTCGACCGAGGCGGCACCGGTCAATGTCAACGCGGACTTGAGTTACCCCGCGGGTGTGGACACCTCGTACTTCTACGGCCAGCCGACGATGTTCGGCTTCACCGGCGGCGGCGCCACCTACGGCGCACGCGCCGCGCCGATGATCTCACCCGTGGTGGGCGACTGGACGGTACCGCCCGACTACAAGGCGTCGTACTACGACAAAGCTACCGAGAAGGCTTCCCCGGGCTATTACGCGGTGGACCTGGCCACGTTCCATACCCGTGTCGAGCTGACAGCGACACGGTGGAGCAGCATGTTGCGCTTTACCTTCCCGGCCAGCCACCGCTCGAACGTGGTGGTGAATTTGCGTCGCCTGGGTGGCGATGTGGAAGTGGTGGGCGACCACACCATTCGCGGCGTCGCCGCCGCGGGACCCCGGCCCGAGCGCGATTCCGACGGTCGTTATTTCGTTGCCGAATTCTCCCGGCCGTTCGCCCAGTTCGGCAGTTTTCACGCCAACCCGGGCGAGGCCGGCCACAGCCACGGATTGCTCGGTACCTCCGATGTGCAGGCCGATCGGCGCACCGTATCGGGCAGTTATGCTGGCGCGTACGTTACCTTTGACACCAAGGCCGGCGACCAGGTACTGGTGCGGGTGGCCCATGGCCGCAGTGCCGCCGAGGCCGAAGATCGACTGAAGGCCGACGGCACGGACGCGAACTTCGACCGCGCACGCGAGCAGGCGCGCTCTGAATGGGCGCAACTGTTCGATCGCGTGCAAGTGACCGGCGGCACGCCCAAGCAGCGCATGCTGTTCTATTCCACGCTGTACCACTCCTTCGCAAGCCCGCGTCTGCTGGCGCACAAGGGCCAGCATTTCACCGATGCCCACGGGCAGGACCAGATCGCCAGCTACAACCGCTATGGCCCCGTGCCGTTCTGGGATACCGGCCGCAACCAGATCACCTTGCTGATGCTGCTTGATCCGAAGGTCGTGCAGGACATCATGCAATCCGAGCTCGACGCCGCGCGCGAACGCGGGTACATGAATACGTCCTTCCATGGCGACCATGCGGTGTTCCTCTACGACGGCGCCTGGCAGCGTGGCATCGATTTCGACTACGCCGCGGCCTACGAGTACCTGCGCAAGAATGCGACCGATCCCAAGGGCCCGCGGGGTTATCTGGCCGAGTACATGAAGAACGGCTGGATATCGGACATCGTTCCGCCGGGAAATCCCAGCCCGCCTTATGCGGCAGGCAAGGCGGGTGTGGCCACCACGCTCGAATATGCCTGGGACGACCACGCTTTGGCCGACGTCGCCCGCCGCCTGGGCAAGACTGACGACGCGCAGATGTTCGAGAAGCGCGCCGCGAACTACCGCAGCGCCTTCGATCCCTCGGTAGGTTTCTTCCGCGGGCGCACCGAAGACGGCAAGTGGATTTCACCCTTCGATCCGGGCGAGCCTTATTACAACTTCATGATGAAGGAAGGCTCCGGCTGGTCCACGCTGTGGCTGGTGCCGCACGACGTACAGGGCTTGATCGACCTGCTCGGCGGTCGCGTCGCCTTCAACGCCAAGCTCGACGCCTTCTTCTCCACGCCGTACACGGCCAAGGGCATCTGCCGCGACTGTACCGGCCTCATCGGCCAGTACGTGCAGGGCAACCAGCCAGACCAGCAGGCGGCGTACCTGTATGCATGGGGCGGTGAACCCTGGAAGACGCAGGCGCTGACACGGCGCATCCTTAGCGACCTGTACGGCAGCGATGCCAGCGGCTACGCCTATCCCGGCATGGACGACCAGGGTTCCACATCGTCGTGGTATGTGCTGAGCGCGATGGGCTTCTATCCGGTAGATCCTTCTACGCCCGACTACATCATCGGTAGCCCCATCTTCGACAAGGTTCGTTTGCACCTGGGCAATGGCAAGGTGCTGGAGATCGATGCGCGCAACAACTCGGCGAAGAACATGTACATCCAGTCGGCCACGCTCAACGGCAAGCCGTGGACCAAGCCGTGGTTCAGCCATGCAGACATCGCCGAGGGAGCCACGTTGGTGCTCACGATGGGACCCACGCCAAACAAAGCCTGGGGTGCCGATCCGCACGATGCACCGCCATCGATGTCGGCGGCCAAGCAGTAATGTTTAGGCCAGCGCGATAGCGAGGGTTGTTGCTGCGCCGCGCGGATGCCGGCCAGATCGCAGATTGAGCAAGCTGCGATAGTAAGTGTCGGCGAACTTTGCGACGCTTACTATCGACTGTCAGCGGCGCGGCGGGCACTATCGCCCGGTTGCCTCGAACGAGGTAACCGGGCTTCGAAACCCGTTTCTAAAGTTGACGGACGCCGCGAGGTTCTCGCGGCGTCCGTGCGTTGCCTCTGGCGGCGTGCCGGTGCGGGCTTTGCCCGGACCGATTCAGCTTTAGCGGTTTTTCGAACCCGGCACGCCGCCACCCTCAATCGCGAGGGTGGTGCACCGCTCGGAGTATCGATGTCAGTCATGGAAGAAAACGAAATCTACGCCGTGGTCGGCGAAGTCATGGTGCTGTCCGCACGCATTGAAGGCAGCCTCGAATCATGCATCGCGGCCTGCCTTCGCCCTTCCGATCCGGTCGCCTCCAGGCCGGTACTTCGCCGCCTGAACTTCAGCGGCCTGGTAGCGATCCTGCACGAACTGACGCAAGGGCTCTTCGATCGGCGCGACATCGAGCTGGTGGAATTCCGCCGCTGGCTGGGACGCCTCAAACGCATCCGCGAACGCCGTAACGACCTCGTACACGAAGTGCTGAAGGTCGCCCATTCGCGCGAGGAACTGGGACGATGGACCTCGGAGATCGAGCGCATGCGTGAAGAGTGCGCCGTTGCTCCGCAATGGGTGCAGATTCTTCTTGAGCGAGTGGCTGCCACACGATCGTTCGACAGCGCATGCAGTTCCTCCGGGAACCAGGTCATGGCACCATGTCATATCCCATAAGCAGGGTCGCCAGGATGAAGTCCCGCGTGATGTACATTGAGTGCAAATCCACTGGCCAGGCCAGTATCGGCCGCGTGTCCTTCTCAAAGACGGGAAGCACCCTGCGCTATCGCTCGCTAGAGTTCATCAGCCTCAAGGGGCGCGGCTTCAAGGCCAACTACCTGGAGATGGGCTCGAGAGAGCAATACTGGATATCCGGACCACGTAAAGACGGCCAGGATCGCCTATATGCCAGCTCGGTTCCGGTGGAAATCGACGAAGATGTCCGGGATGAGTATTTGAGGGATATCCGGGGTCTCCCGTAGTCCGGGCGACGTGAGCAGCTCTGTTTTCGCGCGAGTTAAATTGGGATCGAGAAAGGCTTGAACGGACTTCTGATTGCGCTACTTGCCTGGGCTTCACCCCAGCCGGCCACGGTGGACCCGTGCGTCAAGCTCGTGCCGAATGATCTTGCACGAGTGCTGGAGCGCCGGTTTCCCCAAGAGCGGCTCCCGCTTTCCACGGACACGTACGAGGAGGGCCGCAGGGATGCGGCCGCCCGAGGCAATTCATGTGTGCTTGTGGCAAGTGCCGATTTCGACGGTGACGCGCGTCCTGACCTGGTAGTTGTTCTTCCTGGAAAGAATGCGACGAGTTATCGCCTGATCGTCGCGCTAAATAAGCTGTCGGGTTATGGGGTAAGTTCGCTGCTGACGTGGAAAGGACCTGTTGCGAACATGTCCGTTTACCCGGCCGAACCGGGTGCCTATACCCACACCATGGATTATGCGTTCTCGCCCGAGCCAGGCTCCGTCGAGCATATCGTGACTTCGCACAGGGGCTTCTGGTTCGGCGAATTGGAGGGCGGGGCCGACGTCTACTTTTTCAGGAAGGGAAAATGGTCTTTCGTGCATGCCGTGGACTAGCGGCAGCGCTCCGCAGGCAATCCCTGCCATACCCCAAAAACGAAAAAACCCGCATCTCTGCGGGTTTCGCTAAACTTGGTGCCCAGGAGAGGACTCGAACCTCCACGGTTTTACCCGCTAGTACCTGAAACTAGTGCGTCTACCAATTCCGCCACCTGGGCAGGTGGAGCCGCGTAGATTAAGTACCTGTTGACCCCTTGTCAACAGGGCTTGCGAAACGATGCGACAATCGCGCGCATCATCCAACAAGGTAGTTAAGTGACCCGTAAAAAAGACTCCTCCGGCAAGGGCCCTGGCGCCCGCCCCTCCAACGCGCCAGGCGCGCCGCGTGGCCGAAAAGGCCCACCGAAGGCCGCGCCGCAGGGCAAGGGAAAGGGCGGTTTCACCGACCCCCATGCCGACCGCGAGGCGGCCCTCTACGACCAGCCGATCGCCAGCCGCGAGGCCATCCTGGCGCTGTTGTCCGAGCGTGGCGAGGTGCTTTCCGCCGAGGACATCGCCTCGGCGCTTTCCCTGCATACCGAATATGAAATCAATGCCTTGGGCAAGCGCCTGCACGCCATGGTCCGCGACGGCCAGCTGCTGCAGAATCGCCGCCTGGGCTACGCACCGGTGCAGAAGCTGCACCTGATCCCGGGCCTGGTGCTGGCCAACGCCGAAGGCTACGGCTTCCTGCGGCCTGACGAAGGCGGCGACGACCTTTACCTGTCGCCCCAGCAGATGCGCGCGGTGCTCCACGGCGACCGCGTGCTTGCCAGCGTGGTCGGCATCGACCGCCGCGGCCGCCGCCAGGGCGCGATCGTCGAGGTGCTGCAACGGCGCTCCTCACGCCTGGTGGGCCGCGTGGTGTGTGAGAACAACGTAACCCTGGTCACCCCGGACGACCGCCGCCTGCACCAGGACATCATGATTCCCCCGGGCAAGGAAAACGGCGCCCGGCCGGGGCAGATCGTGATCGCCGAGATCACCGATCCGCCCACCGTCCACCGAGGTCCGCTGGGTCATGTCGTGGCCGTGCTGGGCGAACGCCTGCAGCCCTCACTGGTGGTAGAGATGGCCATCGCCAGCCACGACCTGCCCACCGAATGGCCGGTGGACGTCACCCGCCAGGCCGAGGAAGTGGAGCCCCAGGTCACCGCCGCCGAGCGCCAGGGGCGTACCGACCTTCGCAAGCTGCCGCTGGTCACCATCGATGGCGCCGATGCGCGCGACTTCGACGACGCTGTTTACGCCGAGCCGCTGAAGGCAGGCGGTTTCCGCCTGGTGGTGGCCATTGCCGATGTCTCGCACTACGTGCCGATTGGCTCGCCGCTCGACCGCGAGGCCTACGAGCGCAGCACCTCCACCTATTTCCCGGGCTTCGTGGTGCCGATGTTGCCGGAGACTCTCTCCAACGGCATCTGCTCGCTGAATCCAAAAGTCGAACGCCTGTGCATGGTGTGCGACATGACGGTGGATGTCGAAGGCGAAGTCACGAAGGCGAAGTACTACGACGCAGTGATGCTGTCGCACGCCCGTTGCACCTATAATCGCGTATGGCAGGCCATCGGCGAGAAAGACGCCGACGCCCGCCACGAGCTGGCCAATGTGCTGCCGCAGCTCGAGCACCTGCACCAGCTCTACAAGGTGCTGTCCAAGGCGCGCAAGCGCCGCGGCGCCATCGATTTCGAAACACCCGAAGTGAAATTCCGCCTGGCATCGTCGGGAGAGGTGGTATCCATGGGCGCGGAGGAACGCAACGACGCCCACAAGCTGATCGAGGAATGCATGATCGCCGCCAACGTGCAGGCGGCCAGGTTCCTGTCGAAGAAAAAGGTCCCGGCGCTGTACCGCGCCCATCCGGCGCCGCCGGAAGAAAAATACGAAGACCTTCAAAAATTCCTCGCCGAGTTCAAGCTGCGCATGCCGCCGGCGTCGGAAGTTACCCCGGCCGATTTTTCCGCGCTGCTTAAGAAGGTGCGCGGCAAGCCGGAAGAAAGCCTGGTGCAGTCGGTGCTGCTGCGTTCGCAGAGCATGGCCATCTATTCACCGGAGAACCAGGGCCATTTCGGCCTGGCACTGGATGCCTACGCGCACTTCACCTCGCCGATCCGCCGTTATCCGGATCTGCTGGTTCATCGCGCCATTCGCTATGCCATCGGCCGCGGCGCCGCGGGCGAGTACGCCTACACCGACAAGGCGATGGCCAGCATGGCCGTGCACTGTTCACAGCGTGAGCGCCGCGCCGAGGAAGCCGAGCGCGACGTCGACGAGCGCTTCAAGTGCGCCTGGATGGAAAAACATGTCGGTTCGGAATTCGATGGTGTCGTTACCGGCGTCACGTCGTTCGGCCTGTTCGTGGAACTGACCGAATCGCGCGTGTCGGGCCTGGTGCATATCTCGCAGCTGCCCAACGATTACTACCGCTTCGAGCCCACCCGGCATTTGCTCGAAGGCGAGCGCTCGGGCCACCGTTTCCGCCTGGGCGATTACGCCCGCGTGCAGGTGCTGCGCGCCAGCCTTGAAGATCGCAAGATCGATTTCCGCCTGGTGCCCGGCGTGAAGGCGCCGCAAGCGAAACCTGCGGTGAAGCACGAGCATCGCCCGGAACCGGCGGCGCCGGCGAAGAAAGCTTCGCGCATCGCCTCGGCGGGTGCGGCCATCGGCAAGGCCGTGGGCAAGGTGTTCGGTCGCAAGAAGGTCGCCGAGGAACCGGTGCTACCCAAGCCCCAGCCGCGGCATGCTCCGTCGAAGACGGCGACCACCAAGGAAGCGGGCAGCAAGTACGGTCCGCAATACGGCGCACCGCGCGGGTCGGGCGAGGGTGGTCGCGCAGCTGTACAGGCCGGCGGCCGTCGCCAGGCGGGCCCGACCAAGGCGGGTGCGAAAGCCAGCCCGCAAGGTGGCCGTAGCGCACCCGGTGGCGGCAAGGCATCCGGCGGCAGCCGTGGCGGCCAGCAGCAGGCGGCGCCGGGCAAGTCCACTGGCGGCCAGCGCGGCCATGCTCCGGCTCCCGCCACCAAGAAATCTCCCCGTAGTCCAAGAGGAAAGGGCAAGGCATGAGCGAGACATGGATCGTCGGCATCAACCCGGTCGAGGGTGCGCTGGCGAACGACCCGGAGCGCGTACACGAGGTGATGGTGGAGCGGGGCTCGCGCAATGCGCGTGTCACCGCGATCGCCGAACTCGCCCGCAAGCTCAAGATCGTGGTCAAGGAAGCGTCGAAGGAGGCGCTCGAGCGCGCCGGTGGCGAAGAGCGACACCAGGGCGCCATTGCTCGATACGAAACGCCGCCGATGTTCACCGAGAACGAACTACCCGACCTGATCGAAAAGGTCGGCGGCGAGGCCCTGTTCCTGGTGCTTGATGGTGTCACCGATCCGCATAACCTCGGCGCCTGCCTGCGCAGCGCCGCGGCGGCGAAGGTCACCGCGGTGATCGTGCCCAAGGATCGCGCCGTGGGCCTGACACCCACGGTCCGCCGTGCTTCGGCCGGCGGTGCGGACCTCGTGCCGCTGGTGGCTGCCACCAATCTTGCGCGCGCATTGCGCGAATTGAAGGATGCGGGTGTCTGGCTTACGGGCCTTGCCGGCGATACCGACCAGTCGATTTACGCGATGGACCTGAAGGGTCCCATCGCACTGGTACTGGGCAGCGAAGGCGAGGGCATGCGCCGGCTTACCCGCGAAACCTGCGACTTCGTGGCCAAGATTCCGATGCCCGGGTCGATGGAAAGCCTGAATGTGTCGGTGGCTACCGGCATCGTGCTGTTCGAAGCATTGCGCCAACGAGGAGGCAAGTGATGAGCGGCTTCTACTGGCACGACTGGGCGGGCCTGCTGGGTGTGTTGCTGATGCTGGGCGCCTTCGCGCTATTACAGGCCCACAAACTGCATGGCAATGGGCTCACCTACCAGCTGATGAACCTCATCGGTGCGGTCGGCATCCTGCTTTCCCTCACCTTCGGGAATTTCAACCTGGCGGCCTTCGTCCAGGAGCTGGCCTGGTTCGCCATTGCCGCCTACGGCATCGCCAAGGGTACGCGGATGAAACCGAACGAGCATTCAGGTCCCTTCCCGGACCCTTGATATAATCCGTGCATCGACGGCGCGCAAAGCGCCGTAACCTGGCAGGGACGACCCTGTCGGCGAATTCCTTCCGCAGGGACGACCCTGCCACCGAAGGAGTCGCCTCCATGAGCTGGATCTATCTTTTCCTTGCCGGATTGTTCGAAATCGGCTGGGCCGTTGGCCTTAAATATTCCGCCGGGTTTACCCGCCTTTGGCCGAGCGTCGGCACCGCGCTGGCCATGGCGGTAAGCATCGTCCTGCTTGCCATGGCAGCGAAAACCCTGCCCCTGGGTACCGCCTATGCGGTGTGGACGGGTATCGGCGTGGTGGGCGCGGTGGCGCTTGGCATCGTGTTGTTCAACGAGCCGGTGACGGTGTCGCGGATGACCTGCGTGGCGCTGATCATCGCCGGTGTGGCGGGGCTGAAGCTGACCGCTTAGCCCACGGCTTCCCGGCCACGCGATCGCGGGGCCGGGGCGTTTTCAGACCGGCGGTTCCATGTCCGGGCTGGAGGTAAGGTCGCGCTTCACACGCTGCTTGGTCAGCGGCTCGCCGTGCACCAGGAACCACACGTTCTCGGCGATGTTGGTGGCGTGGTCGCCAATGCGTTCGATGTTCTTGGCCATGAACAACAGGTGCGTGCACGGCGTGATGTTGCGTGGATCTTCCATCATGTATGTGAGCAGCTGGCGGAACAGGGCGGTATAGGCGTCGTCGAGATCGGCGTCGTCCTTCCACACCTTGTAGGCGGCTTCGGCGTCGCGATCATGGTAGGACTTCAGCACCGTGCGGACCTCGGCAGCGGCAAGCTCGGCCAGGTGGCCAAGACTGCGCGTGGGGGTCACCGGCGCCACCATGCTGAGCGGGATCGAGCGCTTGGCCACGTTCGCGGCGTAATCGCCAATGCGCTCGATGTCGGCGGCAATGCGCAATGCCGCGAACACGTTGCGCAGGTCGCCGGCAATCGGCGCGCGCAGGGCCAGCAGGCGAACCACGTCGTGGCTGATCTCCTGCTCCATGGCGTCGATGGCGTCGTCGTTGATCACCACGCGCTGGGCAGCACGCTCGTCGCGCCGCTCGATGACGTCGATGGCGGCTTCCAGCTGGGTGACGGCAAGTTCCCCCATGCGGACGATTTCGCCGGTCAGCCGGGTGAGTTCGTCGTCGTAGCTCTTGATGATATGTTCGCGCGGCGTGCTCATGTTTATTCCTTGTGCCTGGATTTAACCGAAACGGCCGGTGATGTAATCCTCGGTCTGCTTCTTGTTCGGTTTGGTGAAGATCTTTTCCGTTCGGTCGAACTCGATCAGCTCGCCCAGGTACATGAAGGCCGTCAGGTCCGAACAGCGTGCCGCCTGCTGCATGTTATGGGTGACGATGACGATGGTGAAATCGTTTTTCAGTTCCTCCACCAGCTGCTCGATGCGGCTGGTGGCGATCGGGTCCAGCGCCGAGGTCGGCTCGTCGAGCAACAATACCTCGGGTTTGAGGGCGATGCCGCGGGCGATGCACAGGCGCTGCTGCTGGCCGCCGGAAAGGCCAAGGGCGCTCTGCTTGAGCTTGTCCTTGACTTCATCCCACAGGGCGGCGCTGCGCAGGGCCTGTTCCACCCGGCCTTCCATCTCCGACTTGTTCAGCCGTTCGTGGTGGCGGATGCCGTAGGCCACGTTCTCGAAGATGGTCATCGGGAAGGGCACGGGTTTCTGGAACACCATGCCCACCTTCGAACGCAGGCGGTTGAGCGAGTACTTCGGGTCGAGGATGTTTTCCCCGTCCAGCACGATCTGGCCGTTCGCCTCGAGCTTGGGGTAGATGTTGTAGATACGGTTGAAGATGCGCAGCAGGGTGGACTTGCCGCAGCCGGACGGCCCGATGATGGCGGTGACCTTCTTCTCCGGGATGTCCATGCTGATGCCCTTGAGCGCATGGAAGCCGTTGTAGAAGAAATTGAGGTCACGCACCGTGATCTTGGCCGGTGCCGGGGTGCCGTCGCCTGTGTGAGCCATGGCGGCCTCGGCGGCGGGGGCGGGGGAAAAGGCCGGATCAGTCATTGGACACCTTGGAACGGGCGAAGAGGAGCCGCGAGCCCAGGCTCAGCAGCAGGACGAACATGGTGACGACGAAGGCGCCGGCCCAGGCGATGGCGTGCAGTTTGTCGCCTGGATCGTTGGCGTACTGGTAGATCACCTGGGGCAGGCTAGCCATCTTGTCGATCGGATTCAGCGACATGTAGTTGTTGCCGAAGGCAGTGAACAGCAGCGGGGCGGTTTCGCCGCTGATGCGGGCCAGGGCCAGCAGAATGCCGGTGATGATGCCCGAGCGGGCCGACCGCACCAGGATCTGCATGGTCAGCTTCCACTGCGGCACGCCCAGCGAAAGCGCCGCCTCGCGCAGGGTGGAAGGCACCAGGCGCAGCATTTCGTCGGTGGTACGCACCACGACCGGCAGGGCGATCAGCGACAGCGCGATGCCGCCGGCGAGGCCCGAGAACGTGATGGCGCCGTCGGTCAGGTTCTTCATCGGCAACACAATGATCGTGTACACGAAAAGGCCCAGAACGATGGACGGTGCAGAGAGCAGGATGTCGTTGAGGAACCGCACCGAGGCGCCCAGCTTGGAGCGGTTGGCGTACTCGGCCAGCCACATGCCTGCCATCACGCCGATCGGCGTGGCGATGGCGATGCCGATGAAGTTGATCAGCAGGCTGCCTACCATGGCATTGGCCAGTCCCCCGTCCTCGCCGTAGGCGGTGATCTTGGTGAAGAGGCTGGGGCTCAGGGCGCTGATGCCTTGCCTGAGCGTTTCCCACAAAATCCAGGCCAGGAAGAACAGGCCGACCACCGTGGCGAGCGAAGACAGTAGCAGGGCCACGATGTTGGCGATGCGTCGACGCAGGTAAAGCGAATTATTGCTGGCCATGTTTAGCGGCCCTCCTTGGTGGCAAGGCGTTGCAGCATCATGCGGGCGATCAGCAGCACGATGAAAGTGACCACGAACAACAGGAAGGCCAGCGCCATCAGTGCCGATTTCTGCAGGCCTGCGGCTTCGGAGAACTGGTTGGCGATCGCCGAGGCAATGGAACTGCCCGGCGCCAACAACGATGCCGACAGCTGGAAGGCATTGCCCAGCACGAAGGCCACGGCCATGGTTTCACCCAGTGCACGTCCCAGCCCCAGGAAGATGCCGCCGATGACTGCCGAGCGCGTATAGGGCAACACGATGTCCCACACCACTTCCCAGGTGCTCGAGCCCAACGCGTAGGCCGATTCTTTCAGGCGCGTAGGCACCGTCTGGAACACTTCACGCATCACCGAGGAGATGAACGGGATCACCATGATCGCCAGCACGATGCCGGCGGTAAGCACGCCGCCACCGAACGGGTACTGGCTGGTGAAGAGCTTGCCGATGAAAGGCACATGCGCGGGAATCCATGCCACCTTGCCGTCGTCGGGCTGGGTGCTCATGTAGTTGATCAGCCAGGGTTTCACGTGCGCCGACATGAAGGGCGAGAAGATGAACAGGCCCCACATGCCGTAGATGATGGAGGGGATGCCGGCCAGCAGTTCAATGGCCGAGCCCACCGGGCTGCGCAACCAGTTGGGCGCCACCTCGGTCAGGAAAAGGGAAATGCCGAAGCTCACCGGTACGGCGATCAGCAAAGCGATGAGGGCAGTGACCACGGTTCCGAAGATCGGCACCAGCGCGCCGTAGGTATCGGTGCCTGGATCCCACTCGGTACTGATCAGAAAATGCCAGCCGAACGTTGCGAAGGCGTCACGGCCACCCCACAGGGTCGAACCGGCAGCACCTACCAGGGTAGCCAGTACGATCATGCCGCAGGCGGCCAGTAGCCAGGCGAACAGGCGGTCGTTCCGCGCGTCGCGGCGGTTGCGGGCGGCCATGTCGGCCGTAACCATCGGAGCGTTCACCATGGATGGCGATGACATGGGGCGCGGCGTCCTCGAGTTGTCTTCAAGATGCCGAAGCGGCCACCGACTCTTGCGAGTGCGGTGGCCGTCGGTAGGTAGGGCAGGGCCTGAAGGCCCGCCCCGTCGTGCTTACTTGGTCGCGAATTCCGAAGACCAGTAGGCTTCGATCTGCTTGACCAGCGGCGGCGGCAGGGCAACGTAGTCGAGCGACGCGGCCTGGGCCTGGCCCTGTTCCAGCGACCACTTGAAGAAATCGAAGGCCACCTTGGTGTGCTCGACGTTCTTCGGCTTCTTGTACATGATCACCCAGGTGGTGGCGGTGATCGGCCACGCATCGGCGCCCGGGGCGTTGGTCATGATCAGGTTGAAGTCCTTGGCGCTCTTCCAGTCAGCCGTGGCGGCTGCAGCGGCGAAGGCGTCGGCGGTCGGCTGCAGGAACTTGCCAGCGGAGTTCTTCATCTGCGTGTAGGCGATGTTGTTCTTTTTGGCATAGGCGTATTCAACATAGCCAATGGAGCCGGGGATCTGGCGCACGTACTGCGACACGCCTTCGTTACCCTTGCCGCCCACGCCGGTCGGCCAATCCACCGCCGTGCCGAACTTCACCTGCGAGGCCCACTCAGGGCTGACCTTCGAGAGGAAATTGGTGAAGTTGAAGGAGGTGCCCGAGCCATCCGAGCGGTGAACAACGGTGATCTTGCCGGAAGGAATTTTCACGCCCGGGTTCAGGGCGGCGATCGCCGGGTCTTCCCAGCGGTTGATCTTGCCCAGGAAGATGTTGGCAAGCGTCGGGCCGTCGAGCTTGAGCTGACCTGCGGAGATACCGCTGAGGTTGACCACCGGCACGATGCCGCCGACCACGCTGGGGAACTGGCCCAGGCCGAACTTGGTGAGATCTTCGGCGCTCATCGGGGCGTCGGAGGCGCCGAAGTCGATGGTGCCTTCCTTGATCTGGGCGATACCGGCGCCCGAACCCACTGACTGGTAGTTAAGCTTGTTGCCGGTCTTTTCGGCGTAGGTGGCGGACCACTTCGACAGTACCGGATAGACGAAGCTCGAACCCGCGCCCGTGATGTCGGTCGCTTGGGCTGCGAGGCTAAACAGTGATGCCGCGACGATGGCGGCGATGCGTGATTTGGCGAACACGTTGAGTCCTCTGTTTGAGTAGGCGGACGACAGGCCCGCTCCGGGCATTTCAGGGGCCGCGTGTTGCAATGAGATGATTCGAATGTGTCAACCGTATGACACTGCGTACTTCTTTAACGCGAACAACAACTTCCCTTTCACATTGAGTCGTTGTTTCTTGCGGCCTCGAGCCCGGGCGGTGCGTCCGGGTCAACGTGAATCAAGCGAAGGGCAAGCCGACGGTGTCACGTTCGTATTGTTCGAGTTCGCGCCAGCGATTGCAGATACGGCAGAACAGTTGCGCCGTCCGTTCGGCGTCGTAGATTGCCGAGTGGGCTTCGCGAAGGTCGAAATCGAGCCCCGCCGCAAGCACTGCCTTGGAAAGCACCGTCTGCCCATAGGCAAGGCCGCCGAGGGTGGCGGTATCGAAGCTTGAGAACGGATGGAAGGGGTTGCGCTTGTGTCCGGTCCGGCGGACGGCGGCGTTCAAAAATCCCAGGTCGAACGCGGCGTTATGCCCGACCAGGATGGCACGCTGGCAATCACTGTGACGCATGGCCAGGCGCACCGCAGCGAATACGTGGTCAAGCGCCGCACGCTCGGGAAGGGCGCCGCGGAATGGGTGCGAGGGGTCGATGCCGGTGATCTCCAGCGAGCGCGGATCGATATTGGCGCCAGGGAACGGGTCGACGTGGGCCGAAACGGCGGGTTGCGTGTGCACGAAGCCGTCATTGTCCATGCCGATGGTCACCACCGCGATCTCGAGCAAGGCGTCGGTTTCGGCGTTGAATCCGCCCGTTTCCACATCCACGACCACCGGGAGGAAACCGCGGAAACGCTGGGCCATGCGCGTGGCGGCATTGTTGGGTGGGTTGTCCATCCGGGCAGCATATCAGCCGCGACGACGACACCGCTGTAGTCGATTTGTCACATAACGTCCATCTAACCGTCAAACGCTGCCGCCATCCTGCTCGCATTCCTGCCGCACTATTTCTGGCGGATAGGGGGGCCAACAGATGTCTATTTTTCCCAGCGGAGAGAATTCCATGCGTTCCAAAGTGCTTGCGGTAGCCGTTGCTGCCGCCTTGGGCGTGACCAGCTTCCAGGTGGCAGCCGCCCCCCAGAAGACCACCAAGGTCACCGTCAGCTCCAGCGAACTGGCCGAGATGCGCGCCCAGATTGCTGCCCTGCAGGCCAAGGTCGAGGAGCTGCAGACCAAGTCCGACGCCCAGACCGACGCCCAGGTCCAGACCTCCCAGTCGATCGCCGAAGTGCAGACCAAGGTCGCCACCGCCAAGCCTTCGGACGACCTGTCCAAGCGCCTTGACAAGCTTGACAAGCTCGTCAACAACACCAAGGTCGGCGGCACGATGTTCTTCGACCTCACGGATATCGATCACAAAGAGCAGGTCGGCACCGGCCCGAACCGCAAGGTCGATGGCCATGGGTCTGTCAACGGTACCGGTTTCGACGTCAAGCGCTTCTACCTGACCGTTGATCACCAGTTCGACGATATCTGGTCCGCGAACCTCACCACCGATTTCAATTACCAGTCGACCCTGAGCCAGACCAGCCTCTTCGTGAAGAAGGCCTACGTGCAGGGCAAGTTCGATCCGCTTCTCCAGCTGCGCTTCGGTGCGGCGGACATGCCGTGGATCCCGTTTGTCGAGAAGTGGTACGGCTACCGTTTCCTGGAAAACACCCTGACCGACCGTTCGATCGAAGGCGGCCGCAGCGGTGCCACGGCCACGGCCGGCGGCGTCGGCGCGTTCGGCAACTCGTCCGACTGGGGTATCCACGCCCTGGGCGCGACCACCGGTGACAACTCGATCAACTACCAGCTGTCGGTGGTTAACGGTCGCGGCTACAAGAACCTGACCCGCTCGAACAACGTCGATGCTGAAGGCCGCTTTGGCTACAGCCCGATCGAGAACATGGTGATCGCCGTCGGCGGCTACCAGGGCAAGCGCGGTAACGACGTGGAGAATGGTGCGCCGACGCGTGACGCGACCCGCGGCGACGCGATGATCGCCTACCGCGACAAGACCTTTGGTTTCGGTGGTGAGTACATGACCGCCAACAACTGGGACGACGTGCTGCGTTACGCCGGCACCGGTCCGGTGCCGCTGGCCATCAAGGACAAGGCCACCGGTTACTCGCTGTGGGCCGACTGGAAGTTCGCTGAGGGCTTTGCGCTCTTCGCTCGCTACGACAAGTTGGACTACAAGTACTACTCGGTTGCCAACCTGCAGCGGAAGCTGAACGACAAGTACTACAACGCCGGTGTCTCGTACGACGTGCTGAAGAACCTGCGCCTGGCGTTGGCCTACAAGCACAACCAGCTCGATGGTCCGGTTGACGCCTACACCTACAAGACGAACGAAATCGGCTTCTGGGGCCTGATGTCCTTCTGATCGAATATCGTAACGGAGTCTTGCTCAAGGACGAATCAAACGGCGGGCGCAAGCCCGCCGTTTTTCTTTTGTGCATCGTGAATGCGGTTAGAAAGTGTCTGATCAGCCTGAATCGCATCTGCCATCTCGCGCACTGCAACACTTGTCATCCTGGTTCGACCTGCGTAGTTTTGCGGCATGTCGTTTGTATCCATTTCAAGCCGTCGGCTGTCGGCGATGCTCATCGCCCTGCTGATGGGATGTCTCGTGCCCTTGCTGTCGACACCAACGCCGTCGGCTGCATCGAGCGCGCAGACCGTGGTGGATGCGGCGATGGCCGACACTGGCGCCATGCTGGCGGCAGACAGCAACAACGGCGTCTCGTTGGTCGACGACGACCACGAAGCTGAAGACGGCCTGGCGCGGATGCACATACAACGTTGCGCCACGCCGCCACCGATGGAGCTGCGCGTGCATGCCGCGCCATCCCTGCGAGAGCACTGCCTCGCCATGGAACTTCGCCCTCCCATAGGTTGAAGGCAGTCAGCTTGCGTGGCCTCGTGTAGGCCATCGCTTACAGACCTTTCTCAATTCGGACGCGCCGCAACGATGGCCGGCGTCTTCTCCCATCCAACCTTGTCCCCTGCAAAAACGCGGGATGGCAACCCATTACCTGGAGATATCCCATGGAACACCTCATCAAGGGTTTTGAAACTTTCCGACGCGACGTTTTCCCCCAACAGCGCGAATTGTTCGAACGGCTGGCAAGCGGCCAGAACCCCCATACCATGTTCATTACCTGTGCCGACTCCCGTGTCATGCCGGAGATGATCTTCAGTGCCCAGCCCGGAGAACTTTTCGTCTACCGAAACGTCGGCAACATCGTGCCTCCCTATGCCCAGCACGTCAGCGGCGTGGTGGCCGCGGTGGAGTACGCGGTGAAGGTGCTTAAAGTCCGGCACGTAGTGATTTGCGGACATTCGGACTGTGGCGCGATGAAAGCGCTGCTCGACCCGTCCAAGCTTGACGGCATGCCGTCAGTGGCCGACTGGCTCAAGCATGCCGATGTCGCGCGGCATGTGGTAGCAGAGAACACGGCGGGCCTCGATGCCGAGGCACACCTGCGCTGTCTCACCGAGGAAAACGTGGTGGGCCAGCTCGAACACCTGCGCACGCTACCGGTGGTAGCCGCGGCCATGGCCAGCGGCAGCCTGAGCATCCACGGCTGGATCTACGACATCGGCGAAGCGGGCATCCGCGTGTTCGACGGCAGCAGCGGTCGATTCGTGGACATGCGCACCGATGGCCATCCGGTGCCGCAGGCAACGCCGATGGCACGATTCGCGCAGAACGCGGCCAGCGCCGCTTGAAGGATCGAAGCATGAAAGCGTATTTTTCCCAGGGTCTCTTCGGACGCGACCTTCTTGGCTCCATCGTTGTCTTCCTGGTTGCATTGCCTCTATGCATGGGCATCGCCATTGCCTCGGGTATGCCGCCGGCCACGGGACTGATCACGGGCATCATCGGCGGCCTGTTGGTAGGTTTTCTTGCTGGCTCGCCATTGCAGGTAAGCGGTCCTGCCGCGGGCCTGGCAGTACTGGTGTTCGAACTGGTCCAGCGCTACGGCGTGGCGGCGCTGGGCCCGGTCGTGCTGCTGGCGGGGTTGATCCAGGTCGCCGCCGGCCTGTGCCGTGTCGGCATCTGGTTCCGCATGACATCACCGGCGGTAGTGTCGGGAATGCTTTCGGGCATCGGCATCCTGATCGTGGCCTCGCAGGCGCACGTGATGCTCGATGCCAAGCCGCTGGCGCGCGGGCTGGAAAATTTTGCCGCGTTTCCGGGCGCTGTGGCCCAGGCCGTCCAGGGGCCCGGTCTGTCGGCCCTGTGCGTGGGTCTTGCGACCATCGCCATCATGGTCGGCTGGGAAAAGCTCCGTCCCGGGAAGCTCCGCTTCGTGCCGGGGGCGCTGCTCGCGGTGGTGGCCGTGACAGCCACCGTGCAGGTCTTCGGTATCCCGGTGCTACTGGTCGACGTACCCCACAGCCTCGCCTCGGCCATTACCCTGCCGACCATGGGAAGCCTGCGTGGTCTACTGGATGAAAATCTCCTGGTGGCAGCCGTCACCTTTGCCTTCATTGCCAGCGCCGAAACATTGCTTTCAGCGGCGGCGGTCGACCGCATGCACGATGGTGAGCGCACCAAGTATGACCGCGAACTCGCGGCCCAGGGCGTTGGCAACATGTTGTGTGGCCTATTGGGCGCCTTGCCGATGACTGGCGTGATCGTACGCAGCGCCGCTAACGTGCAGGCAGGTTCTGCCACGCGTGCTGCAGCGATACTGCATGGCGCGTGGCTGCTTGTATTTGCCATGTTGCTGCCGTGGCTTCTGAACATGACACCCGTTTCGTGCCTGGCCGGCATCCTGGTGTTTACCGGCATCAAGATGGTGAAGATCCGACAGGTGAAGGAACTGGCCGCCTACGGCAAGGGCACCGCGGTCGTCTATGTGGCAACCACGGTGGCCATCGTCGCCACGGATCTGCTGGAGGGCGTGATCATCGGCTTCGGCCTGTCGCTGTTGCGCCTGGCGTTGCTCTCGTCAAGGCTCAATGCACATCTTCACGAGCACGACGAGCCCGGCCATGCCACGTTCGCATTGAAGGGTTCAGCAACGTTCCTCCAGGTGCCGGCGATGGCGCGCAAGCTCGAGGCCGTACCTTCCAATACGAAGGTGACGGTAAACATCGATGAGCTCCGCCATGTGGACCATGCCTCGCTCGAACTGCTCCGCGAATGGGAGCGTAATGCACTGTCGCGTGGCATCGAGGTGGTGCTGGACTGGAAACAACTGGACGAAAGGGTGGAGGGTCGCAAGGTGGCGTAACGTGCCCGGCGGACGGGGCTGGAGTTCTACTCCGGCCCCGTTGCCTGGGTCTTGTGCTTGTAGCGGCAAAGGTCATTGATCACACACTGCGGGCAATCGGGCTTGCGCGCCTTGCACACGTAGCGACCGTGCAGGATCAGCCAGTGGTGGGCGTCATGCAGGAATGGGGTCGGAATCACCTTCATCAGCTTGTCCTCCACCACGCGAACGTTGGCGCCAGGTGCGAGCCCCGTACGGTTGGCGACGCGAAAAATGTGGGTATCGACCGCCAGGGTCGGTTCGCCAAAGGCCGTGTTCAGTACCACATTGGCCGTTTTGCGACCCACGCCGGGCAATGACTCCAGCGCCTCGCGGTTGGGTGGCACCTCGCCGTCGTATTGATCCAGCAATATCTTCGACAGGGCGATCACATTCTTCGCCTTGGTATTGAACAGCCCGATCGTGCTGATGTACTTCTTGAGTTTCTCTTCGCCCAGCTTGACCAGTTTGGCTGGCGTGTTGGCTATCGGGAACAGCTTGCGCGTGGCCTTGTTCACGCCCACATCGGTGGATTGAGCAGACAGCGCCACCGCCACCAGCAGCTCGAAGGGTGTGGAATATTCAAGCTCGGTGGTCGGATGGGGATTCATCTCGCGCAGGCGCGTGAACATCTCCGCCACGTCGGCCTTCTTCATGGTGATCCTTCCTGTTTGCGGGCCCGGGCGCGCGCCATGGCGGCTTCCACCGGGTTCATCGCGGCGGTTGTCTTGCGATTGGCAAGGTCCCGCTCGTGCGCCTGCCGGAGCGAAGCCAGGCGGGACTCGCGACGACTGAAATGCGCGCGAGCGCGGTCGGCGTGTTCGATATCCAACTGCGTGGCCGGCATCGGTTCAAGCACGATGCAGTCGACCGGGCAGGCCGGTACGCACAACTCGCAGCCAGTGCAGGCGTCGGCGATCACGGTGTGCATCAGCTTGCCTGAACCGACAATGGCGTCCACCGGGCAAGCCCCGATGCATTTGGTGCACCCGATGCAGTCGGCCTCGACGATGCGTGCGAGCAGGCGTGGTTTCTCCACGCCATGCGTGGGGTCGAGCGCCAACACAGGCTGGCCCAGCAAGGTGGACAGGGCCTGGATACCCGCGCTGCCACCGGGCGGACAGCGGTTGATCGGCGCCGCACCCATGGCGATCGCCTCGGCGTAAGGCCGGCAGCCGTGAAAGCCGCACTGCTCGCACTGGGTCTGCGGCAGTACCGCGTCGATCCGGTCGGCGAGCGTGGGCATGGGCCGTTAGCGGACGGTGGCGCCTGCTGCCGCGCCCTGATCGGCGTCGAGCAGGAAGAGATCGCTACCGCCTTCGCCAGCGGAAAGGATCATCCCCTCCGATACCCCGAAACGCATCTTGCGCGGCGCGAGGTTGGCGATGAACACGACGTTGCGACCCACCAGTTTCGCAGGCTCGCCATAGGCGGCGCGGATGCCCGAGAAGATCTGCCGGTTGCCGAGCACGCCTGCGTCGAGTTCGAAGCGAAGGAGCTTATCGGAGCCTTCGACGAATTCACATGCGAGCACTTTGCCAATGCGCAGGTCGAGTTTGGCGAAATCGTCCATGGCGATGACGGGCGTATCGGCGGTGGTTGCGGTATCGGTCATGGGCTTGGGTGCGGCAGCTTTTTTGGCGGGTTTGGGGGCTTCGCTCGGGGCGAGGGAAGCTTTCGATGCCTCGACCATCGCGGTGATGTGCTTGCTGTCGATGCGCGATAACAATGCCTCGAACGGACCAATGGCATGGCCGGGGAGCGCGCGGCGGGCATCATCGAAATCGGCGATCGGCGCGCGCAGGAAAGTTTCCGCGGCCTGAACCGTACGCGGCATGATCGGCTTGACCACGCCGGCGAGCAACCGGAACGCCTGCACGGCGAAGCTGCACACCTGGTGCAGCGCTTCGCGCTGGCTTTCGTCCCTGGCCATCGCCCACGGCGCGGTGGCTGCGATGTGGCCGTTGACGATGTCGGCCATGGCAACGAAACGGCGCGCGACTTCCGCCAGTTCGTCGTCGCGATAGAGCCGGGGCACCGGTTCGTAGAGGGCCAGCAGTTCCTTCCATAGTGCTTCCTCGGTGGGAGCCAGGCTCGAAGCGAGTTTTCCTTCAAAGAACTTGTGCACGAAACCCGCCGTGCGGCTAGCGATGTTCACCCACTTGCCCACCAGGTGCGAGTTCACGCGCTCCTCGAAGGCCTTGAGGTCAAGGTCGACATCCACGGGCGCCGGGCTTAGCAGGGTGGCGAAGTAATAACGCAGTACTTCCGGGTGCAGGCCTGAGTCCAGATAGGTGCGCGCCTGGATGAAGGTGCCGCGCGATTTCGACATTTTCCCGCCGTTGACGGTGAGATAGCCGTTCACGTGCAGCGCCGTGGGCGTGCGCATCTTCGCCCCGTGCAGCATGGCCGGCCAGAAAAGGCCGTGGAAATTGATGATGTCCTTGCCGATGAAGTGGTGAAGCTCCGCATCGCTGCCCTGGGCGAGATAGGCGTCGAAATCGATGCCCTTCTCGTTGCACAACGCCTTGAAACTGGCCAGGTATCCCACCGGCGCGTCCAGCCACACGTAGAAATACTTGCCCGGCGCATCGGGGATGGGAAAGCCGAAGTAGGGCGCGTCGCGGGAGATGTCCCAGTCACGCAGGCCGCCGTCGAGCCATTCCATGAGCTTGGCCACCACACCGGGATTCGCCACGGCGGCGCCGTGGGTGGTCTTGCCTGCAAACCAGTCGCGCAGCAACACCTCGAACTTGCCCAGTTCGAAGAAGTAGTGTTCGGAGTCGCGCAGCACGGGCTTCGCGCCGGACATTACCGAGTACGGTTCGATCAGGTCCGTCGGTGCATAGGTGGCGCCGCAGTTTTCGCAGTTGTCACCGTACTGGTCGGCTGTGCCGCAGACCGGGCAGGTGCCCTTGATGTAGCGGTCGGGCAGGAACATGCCGCGGTCGGGGTCGTACAGTTGCTTGATGTCGCGGCGGGCGATGAAACCCCCATCGCGCAGGCGCGTGTAGATCAGCGAGGCCAGTTCCTGGTTCTCGCTCGAATGCGTGGTGTGGTAGTAGTCGTAGCTGAAGCTGAAATCGCGGAAGTCCGCTTCATGGCTCTCGCGGATGGCGGTAATGAAAGCCTCGGGTGTTACACCGGCTTTTTCCGCGGCGAGCATGATCGGCGTGCCGTGCGCGTCGTCGGCGGCAACGTAATAAACCTCATGGCCGTTCATGCGCTGCGAACGTGCCCAGATGTCGGCCTGGATATAGCCCAGCATATGGCCCAGGTGCAGCGGGCCATTGGCATACGGAAGGGCGTTCGTGACGAGGATGCGCGTCATGTCGGGACCGGGCGGGGAGTGACCGGTGATTATGGCATGTGCCCGGCGACCCTTGCAGTCGCCGGGCCTGGATTTGAAGGGCTTATTCCTGGCGCTGCCAGACCTGGCTGCGACCCATCAGCGAGAAGCCGATGTAGCCGCGCACGTTGAGCTTCCTGCCGCCATCGTCGAGGGACATCTTCGCTTTGTAGATCTTGCCGTTCTTCGGATCCAGGATCTGGCCGCCATTCCATTCGTCGCCATCCTTCGATAGCCCCCAAAGGATAGTCATGCCTTCCACGGGCTTGTCCTTCCGCTCACCGTCACAGGCCTTGCAGACGGGATTGGGGCCGTCGTCGGACTTGATCACCTTGAGGATCTTGCCTTCCAGCTTGCCGCTGGTTTCGGTGATCTGTACCAGGGCCTTGGCCTCGCCCGTCTTGTCGTCGATGGTCTTCCAGGTGCCCACCGGCGAGGTGAGCTCGGCGGCGAAGGCTGCCACGGGCCCGGCCACCAGGGCCAGGGCGAAGGCGGCGCGGAACAATGCTTTCATGGACTCCCTCCGTACGCGTTGGTATGGAGGCCGAGACTGACCAGCGCGACCGCGCCCGTCAAGCTGCACCGCGCCACTGGCATAATGGCAGGTCTTTCCACCTTGCCGTTGCCATGCCCCATCCTGATGAAGCCCTGGTCCGCCGCCTGGTCGGCGAGCTGACCGACCCGAACACTGGCCAGTCCGTGGCCGCCGCCATCCGCGCCGTGGGCGTGGACGGCGACCGTGTCTCGGTAGACCTCCAGCTGGGTTACCCGGCCGCCGGCCACACCGCCGTGGTCGAGGCCCGGGTGCGTGAGGCGCTGCAATCCGATCCGTCGATCACCGCGGCGTCGGTCTCGGTTGCCTGGCGCGTGCATTCGCACAAGGTCCAGGGGCAGCTGGCGCCGTTGCCGGGGGTAAAGAACATCATCGCCGTGGCTTCGGGCAAGGGTGGCGTGGGTAAATCCACGGTATCGGTGAACCTGGCGCTGGCACTGGCTGCCGAAGGCGCCAGCGTGGCCATCCTCGATGCCGACATCTACGGCCCCAGCCAGCCACGCATGCTGGGGCTTTCCGGCAAGCCCGGTTCACCCGACGGCAAAAGCATTACCCCGATGCGCGCGCATGGCCTGCAGGCGATGTCGATCGGCGTGCTGGTGGACGAGGATGCCCCGATGATCTGGCGGGGTCCGATGGTCACCCAGGCCCTGATGCAACTACTCACCGATACGCGCTGGGAAGCGGTGGATTACCTCATCATCGACCTTCCGCCCGGCACTGGCGACATCCAGCTCACCCTGAGCCAGAAGGTGCCGGTATCGGGCGCGGTGATCGTCACCACGCCGCAGGATATCGCCCTGCTCGATGCGCGAAAGGCGCTGAAGATGTTCGAGAAGGTGGGCATCCCCACCTTGGGCATAGTGGAAAACATGTCCACGCACATCTGCTCGAACTGCGGCCACGAGGAACACATCTTCGGTGCCGGCGGTGGCGCCCGCATGGCGGCCGACTACGGCGTGCCCCTGTTGGGCGACATACCGCTGGACATCCGCATCCGCGAGCAGGCCGATGGTGGCACACCCACCGTGGCGGCCGAGCCCGAAGGCGAACTGGCCACGCGTTACCGCGCCATCGCCCGCCGCATGGCCGGTGCCCTGTCGCTGACGGCCCGCAACAAGGCCATTGCCTTTCCAAGTATCGTTGTCCAGAACACCTGACCGGGAGTCTTTCGTTGAGCATCAAATCCGATAAATGGATACGCCGCATGGCCGAGCATCACGGCATGATCGACCCCTTCGAGCCCGGGCAAGTGCGCGAGCGTGATGGGTCGCGGCTGGTGTCGTATGGCACGTCGAGCTACGGCTACGACGTACGCTGCGCCAATGAGTTCAAGGTATTCACCAACATCAATTCCACCATCGTCGATCCAAAAGCCTTCGACGAGCGCAGCTTCATCGACGTAACGTCCGATGTCTGCATCATCCCGCCCAATTCCTTCGCCCTGGCGCGCACGGTGGAATATTTCCGCATTCCGCGCAGCGTGCTCACCATCTGCCTGGGCAAGAGCACCTACGCCCGCTGCGGCATCATCGTGAACGTCACCCCGCTCGAGCCCGAATGGGAAGGGCATGTCACCCTGGAATTTTCCAACACCACCACCTTGCCCGCGAAAATTTACGCCAACGAGGGCGTGGCGCAGATGTTGTTCCTGGAGTCGGACGAGGTGTGCGAAACCAGTTACGCCGACCGTGGCGGAAAATACCAGGGCCAGCGCGGGGTTACGCTGCCCCACGCGTGAAGTTTGCGTTTTTCTGAACGTGCGTCCGGGCTACGGCGACCGGCCCGGCGATCGGCGTTACACTTATGTTGTCCTCCATCCATCGCACCACGCAGGAGTTTTCGATGTCCCGTGTTCCTTCCCTGTTCGCACGCGTCGTGGGCCTGGCCGTGCTGGGCAGCACACTGGCGCTTAGCGGCTGCTTCTTCGGCAAGTCCAAGCCCGACACCGTGATGACCACGCAGGGCCAGTTCGATGAAACCATCAAGGCCTACAAGAGCGGCCAGTTCGTCGTGGACGGCGCTGTCCTCTCGGCCGCCGATACCGGCAGCCACTATGCCTACCTGAAAGACCAGGGCCGCCTGCCCAAGACCATCCTGCTGGTGCCCAGCGACGATTCGAAGGTCCGCGACGCCCACCTGGGTTTCATGGCCCGCATGCAGCTGGACTACGGCTTCACCGTCTACTACGACAAGAAGGGTGAACTGGTTCGCCTCAACGCCGTGGAAGAAAAAGCCCGCGCCCTGGAAGACACCCATCAGCGCGCACCGCTACCCGATGAAATGAAGGGTAAGGAAGCCAGCAGCGGCGGTTACGATCCGCAGAACTCCGGACAGCAGCGCGGGTACTGATCGCGCCGGAACGGATGATGGGGCGGCGGTCCGGAAGGGCCGCCGCCCTTTTTATTGCCCGGCGCGAATTCCGTGCCGACGCGATGGGTGGCGTAGGTCCTGCTAACTCCGTGGCCTGGAAAGCGCGGCGGCGACCGCCGCCACGCGGGCCTGGCGCTCGACCGGAGCATAGGGCGCAGCCTGGCCACAACCCCAGACCGGCCCGGGCCACGCGGCATCGCCTTCGCGCCGCGCCACCACGTGAACATGTAATTGCCGCACGATGTTACCGAGCGCGCCGATGTTGAGCTTGTCGCAGGGAAACACTGCCCGCAGGGCCTCGGCGGCTTGCTCCACTTCCTTCCACATCTGGATGCGTGCCTCGGCGGGCAGGTCGGTTACTTCCGCAAGGCCCGGCTGGCGTGGCACCAGCACCAGCCAGCCGAAGCGCGCGTCGTCCATCAGGCACACGCTGCATAGCGCCAGTTCCGCCACGGGCACCGTGTCGGCCGCCAGCCGCGGGTCGAGCGCAAAGCTCACGCCAGGTTCTTCTCGAAGAACGCCAGAGTGCGATCCCACGCCAGCTTGGCGCTGGGAGGGTCGTAGGCGCCGCGCGCGTCGCAATTGAAGCCGTGGTCGGCGGGGTACACGTAGGTTTCCATCTGCGGCATCATTTCGCGATGCTTTGCCACCATTTCCGGGGGAATGGAATGGTCTTTTTCGCCGAAGTGGAAGATCACGGGTGCCTGCGGTTCTTCGCTCAGGAAGGGCACGTTGCGTGAGCCGTAGTAGCTCGCCGAGGGCAGGCCCAGCCGCAATGCTGCCATCAGCGCGATGGTGCCGCCCCAGCAGTAACCCACGGTGCCGATCTTGCCGGCTTCGGAAATGGCGCTTGCGGCCACTTCCACGTCGTAAAGCGCCCGTACCAGGCCCAGCTCGGCAATCAGCTTGACGCCCTTTTCCACACCGGCCTGGTCGTAACCGAGCTCAACATCCCGTTCCAGGTGGTCGAAAACCGCCGGGGCGATGGCCGTGTAACCGGCCTCGGCATATCGGTCGGCGATGCTGCGGATGTGCGCGTTGACGCCGAAAATCTCCTGGATCACCACGATGCCGCCCTTGGGCTTACCCTTCGGCGTGGCGAGGTAGGCGCCGATTTCCTTGGAAGAAGAGGTGTCGAGTTTGACGTGCTTGCCCATGAGGGGAATTCCAGTGGGGGGGACTTGCCCTAGCTTAACCCTCCGGAAGTGACGGGAAAGCTAGCGTATAATCACCCGTTTACGCTCACTCCGCAGGTACCGCGCCATGACCCAGGCGACCCAGAAAATCGGTTTCGTCAGCCTCGGCTGCCCCAAGGCGCTGGTGGACTCCGAACGTATCCTCACCCAGCTCAAAGTCGAGGGCTACCAGATCGTGCCCAGCTACGGCGAGGCCGATGCCGTGGTGGTCAACACCTGCGGCTTCATCGACGCTGCCGTGCAGGAATCGCTGGACGCCATCGGCGAGGCATTGCACGAGAACGGCAAGGTCATCGTCACCGGATGCCTGGGTAAACGCGCAGAACTGATCCGCGAAGCCTATCCGGAGGTGCTGGCCATCAGCGGCCCGCAGGATTACGCCTCCGTGATGGGCGCGGTGCACCAGGCCCTGCCGCCTGCCCGCAACAAGTTCTTCGACCTGGTGCCGGACATCGGCGTGAAGCTCACGCCCAAGCACTACGCGTACCTGAAGATCTCCGAAGGCTGCAACCATCGCTGCAGCTTCTGCATCATCCCCTCGATGCGCGGCGACCTGGTCAGCCGCCCGGTGGATGAAGTGCTGGTGGAAGCGGAGAAACTCGTCCGCGGCGGGGTAAAGGAATTGCTGGTGGTGTCGCAGGACACCAGTGCCTATGGTGTGGATGTGCGTTATGCCGAGCGCGAATGGCGCGGCAAGTCGTACCGCACTCGCATGACGGAACTGTGCGAGGGGCTATCCGAACTCGATGCGTGGACGCGGCTGCACTATGTGTACCCGTACCCGCATGTGGACGAAGTGATGCCGCTGATGGCGGCAGGCAAGGTGCTGCCGTACCTGGATATCCCCTTCCAGCATGCGAGCCCGCGCATCCTGAAACTGATGAAGCGCCCGGGCAACGTCGACCGCACGCTCGAGCGCATCCAGAACTGGCGCAAGCTTTGCCCCGACCTCACCATCCGCAGCACCTTTATCGTCGGTTTCCCCGGCGAGACGGATGCGGAGTTCGACGAGCTCCTGGATTTCCTGCGCGAGGCCGAACTCGACCGCGTCGGCGCTTTTGCTTATTCCCCGGTGGACGGCGCGCGCGCCAACGAACTGCCCGATCCGGTATCGGAGGAATTGAAGGAAGACCGGCTGGAGCAGTTCATGGCGGTGCAGGCGGAAATCTCCGCCGCCAAGCTGCAGCGGAAGATCGGTCGCACGCTCAAGGTGCTGGTGGACAGCGCCGACGCCAACGGCGCCATCGCGCGCTCGGCGGCCGATGCGCCGGAAATCGATGGCACGGTGCGCATCGAAGACGGAAGCCGCCTGAAGGCCGGGCAGTTTGTCGATGTGGTGATCGACGACGCCGACGAACACGACCTCTTCGGCCACCTCGCTTAAATCCCATGCGTTACGTGGCGCCCACACGCGAAGCACTCGATGCGCGCGTGCTCGGGCGTCACCCGCTCGATACCTGGTCGGAAGCCTACAGTTTCCTCGGTGGCGCCCTATGGCCCTCGATCGAGGTGCTCAACGCGCACCGCCCGGCATCCATGGTGCAATGTTTCGTGGCACAGACTCCCCAACTGCTGGCCGATGGCCTGCACTATGAAGAGCGCATTGCCGTCACCGGCGCCATCGCCACGCGCCAGTGCAACTGGCACGATCTCTTCAATGCCCTGGTGTGGATGCGCTACCCGGCCATCAAGCAGGCGTTGAACCTGCGGCAGGTCGGCGAGATCGCCGTGATGGGACGGCGCGAGCGTTCGCGTTCGCAGTGCGCGCTTACCCATTTCGACGAAGCGGGCATCGTGGTCACCTTGCGTGATCCTGCGATGGTCGAAGCCTGGAACGCCCACGATTGGGAAACGCTGTTCCGTGGCTATCGCCAGGCTTGGCTCAACGGCGATACGACAGTACATGTGTTCGGTCACGCCTTGCTCGAACACGCGCTCACGCCGGCCAAACTCCTGGTTGGCAAGGCCATGGTGTTCCTCGGCGGTTCGAGCGGCACCCTCGATGCATGTGCCGCTGCGATCGGCCGTGGCGAAGTGCTCAACGATCCGCAGGAGCTGCGGCCTTTCCCGCTCAGCGGTCTACCAGGATGGCATGAAGAGGGCGATGCCGCCGACTTCTACCGCGCCACGGCCTGCTTCCAGCCGGTGCGCGAGGGCAGGCTATACCCGCCCGTCCTGGCCACGGCCTAGGGGTAATCGATGGACACCACGCAAAAGCGCGTGGGACCTGCCGGCAGTTGCGCCTCGAAATCGTCGTCGACGCGTTTTTTCAGAAGCGCCGTGGCCATCGGCGAATCCACGCTGATCCAGCCACGCCTGGCGTCGGTTTCATCCGGGCCGACGATGCGGTACACGAGCATCTCGCCCGTGGCTTCGTTTTCCAATGCCACCGTTGCGCCGAAAAACACCGCGTTGCGGTCGGTCGGTCCGCTTTCGGCCACTTGCAATACGGGGATGCGCTTGGACAGGTATCGCGCCCGGCGGTCGATCTCGCCGAGCTGCTTTTTCCGATAGATATATTCGGCGTTCTCCGAGCGGTCGCCCTCCGCCGCCGCGGCGGCCAGGGCCCTGACCACTTCGGGACGCACGGTATGCCAAAGATGGTCCAGTTCGCTTTTGAGTCGTTCAAAGCCTTCGCGCGTGATGATGGCGGTCGAGCGCGGGGCAGGAGGTCGCCAGCGCGTCATGCGTTGCGGTCCCTGGGCAGCGCAGGCAAGCCGTCGATCTCGGCAAGCAGTTCATCCACCTGCGGGAGCATGGGATGGTCGGGCCATTCCGCACGGGTGCGCAGCAACAATCCGCGCGCAGTGGAAGTTTCTTCAAGACGCAACATCATCCTGGCCGCCAGCAGGGCGTACCACGGGGCTTCATAGTCTTTCGGCCACAGGCGCACATAGCCCATGGCCAGCTGGCGTGCGAGGCGGGGCATGCCCAGCTGACTGGCCTTGTCGGCCAGCGGCCCTGCGGTGCGCGGGTCGTCAGGAATGAAGGCGGCATCCACGGCCTGGCAATCCTGCACGACGCCCAGGGCCTTGGTGAGGTCGCCGGCGGCGATCAACTGGGCAATCCATATCTGCCCGTGCACCAGCAGTTCCTCGCGACGTCCTGCCCGGCCCAGCAATTCGCGGTAGCGCGTGTGCAAAGACGCAGGCGCGCCGCCTTCCTGGATGCGTTCGGTAAGCATGCCCGTGGCCGTGGCCAGGTCCGTCGTAGCCTGCGTGTCGACGCGATCGAGCAATTCCTCGTCTACACCCTTGCCCATGGCCCGGTTCAATACGTCGGCCTGCGGCGAATGCCCCAGGCGGTCGGCGTGCGCATACATCAAGGCACCCATCAGGTGGAAGTTGAGCACCGTGGCGTAGTTGGCCACGAGGTAAAACGGCAGGATCGAAACGATCCTCGGTAACACGCCCACCACGGTGAGCTGCAACATCACCTGTACCGCGGCAATGGCAAGGTAGATCCCCGCCATCAGGAAATAAGGCGCGCCGAAACGGCTCACGGTGGCCAGCCATTGCAGCGGGTTCAGCGCTGACAGAGCTCCATCACCGAAAGCGAGCGACATCGAGATCGCTGGCAGGAAGAACACCAGTGCCGCGCCCAGTACGAGTGCCGCGGGGCCCAGGAAGGTCGGCATCAGCAGCAGGTAAAGCACGGCCACCACCTGCACTGCGATCAGCACCGCGGCCGCGCCACCGCCGGCATCGCCTGCGAATTCCGGGGGCAGGGCAAAACCATCGGCGGTGTGGCGCAGGCAGGCGAAGGCATACTTGTAAAGCGCACCCCAGCACAACAGCGAGAACACCAGGCCGAACACCGGCAGCAAGGTGAGGTACTGGGCGAAGGCCACTGCCACCACGGTGGTGAGGGCTGCCGGTTGCAGCGGATAGGCGAAGGCTGAGGGAAAGCGCTCGGAGAACCGCGCGCCCGCATCGATCGTCGGCTGGATCGGCATCAGCGCTTGCCGCCGAAGATGCCGCCCAGGATGCCACGAACGATCTGCTGGCCCACCTTCGAGCCGGCCGTGCGCACCACCGATTTGGCCATGGTTTCGATCATGCCCTGGCGGCGGCCGGTACCGAGCATGGCATCGCGGATCATGCCGCCCCAGTCGCTTCCCGCCTGTGCCGGTGTGCCGGCCTTGCCCGAAGGTGCCGTTACCGGCGGCGCCTCGGCTGCCTTTTCACTCGCCCGGCGGGCAAGCATTTCGGCCGCCGAATCGCGGTTCACCGTGGTGTCGTACTTGCCGCTCACCGGCGAGCGCGATCTCACCTGGGCGCGTTCGTCGTCGGAGATCGCGCCGATGCGGCAGGTGGGCGTGCTCACCAGGATCTGCTGCACCGGGCAGGGCACGCCGCCTTCACCAAGCGTCGAGGCCAGCGCTTCGCCCACGCCTAACCCTCCGATGGCGGCAACGACGTCGAGCTTCGGGTTGGCGACGAAGGTTTCCGCCGCGGCCTTCACCGCTTTCTGGTCGCGGGGGGTAAAGGCGCGCAACGCATGCTGCACGCGATTGCCCAGCTGACCGAGGATATCGCCTGGCACGTCATCGGGGTTCTGCGAGCAGAAATACACACCCACGCCCTTCGAGCGAATCAGGCGCACCACTTGCTCGACCCGCTGGCGCAACGCCGGCGGTGCGTCGTCGAACAGCAGATGCGCTTCGTCGAAGAAGAACACCAGCTTGGGCTTGTCCAGGTCGCCGGCCTCGGGCAGCGCTTCGAAGAGTTCGGACAGAAGCCACAGCAGGAAGGTGGAATAGAGCCTGGGGTTTAGGATCAGGTCCTGGGCGGCCAGCACGTTGATTACGCCGCGGCCGCTCATGTCCTGGCGCATCAGGTCGGCCAGCTCCAGTGCCGGTTCGCCGAAGAAATGATTGGCGCCGGCTTGCTCGAGCTTCAGCAGTGAGCGCGTGATGGCCCCCACGCTCTGCTTGCTCACCAATCCGTATTTGGTGGAGATTTCCGCTGCATGTTCGGCGGTGAAGTTGAGCAGGGCGCGCAGGTCGTCCATGTCCAACAGCAACAGGCCCTGTTCATCGGCCAGGCGGAAGACGATCTCCAGCACGCCTTGCTGGGTGTCGTTCAGTTCCAGGATGCGGCCGAGCAGGGTAGGGCCCATCTCCGATACAGTGGCGCGGACCGGATGGCCGAGCTTGCCGAAGAGGTCCCAGAACACTACCGGGTTCGCCCCCGGCTGCCAGCCAGCCAGTTCGAGCTTGTCCAGGCGCGCCTTGAGCTTGTCGCCCGCGGGCGCTGCCGCCTGGGAAAGCCCGGCAAGGTCGCCCTTGGCGTCGGCCAGGAAGCAGGGCACGCCCAGTTTCGAGAAACCCTCCGCCATCAGCATCAGGCTGACCGATTTGCCGGTTCCGGTAGCCCCGGCGATCATGCCGTGGCGATTGCCATAGCGGGGGTCCAGTTCGATGCTGGCCGTCGCATTGCGGCCGATGAATATTCCCGACATGACGTTTCTCCCGTGGCTGCGGTGGATTCTAGCGGTGCAGGCGCGTAAGGTGCCCGGATCAAAAGCCGTGGGCTGTGCTTGTGTCGTCGAAGTCGTTGCGTTCGCTTTCCCTGTTGCCGCTCGCCGCGGCCATCGCTGTCCTGGCCGGGTGCGCGGGCAGCGCGGCGCCCAAGGCTGGCGCGCCAGCCGCCGTCGACTCGCTCTATGCCCAGCTGGACCAGGCCAGCAAGGGGTATGAGACGGCCATTGAGCAATCCCGCCAGGGCGACACCGCAGGCTCCGCGCATACCCTGGACGCCTCGATGAATGCGCTCAAGGACATTGCCGCGCGTTGCACGCCGGCATCCGGCTGCGATCCGGAGCGGGTCCTGAGCGTGTACGACCGCCTGCTGCGCCTGAAGGACGCCAACTTCATCGCCGGCGAGGAAGACGACACCATCGCCCAGACCCCAGACACGCAAACCACCTCCGGGGCTTCGCCAATCAGTACGGCCGTTCCGCAGGTGCAGCGTAGCGTCACCATGCTGCACGGGCAGAAGCTGTCAGACCTCGTGGCCATGAACGGTCCGGTGAAGGCGGCGCTGGAAATGTGGCTCACCCAATGGCGCCCGCAATTGATGGACGCCTACGTCAACTACCAGTACCTGCGTGCCCAGATGTGGCCGGAATACCAGAAGGACGATCTTCCCGAGGCCGTTCTCTTCGGCATCCTCGCCAAGGAATCCGGCGGCAAGGTGCACGCGGTGTCGCGCTCGGGAGCGTCCGGCCCGCTGCAGTTCATGTATGCCACCGGCATCCGCTTCGGGCTATCGAGCGCCGACGGCTTCGACCAGCGATTCGATCCGCAGCTGGCCGCGCGCGCCAACGCAGCCTACCTCGACGAGCAGCTGGCGCAATTCAACAACAACCTCGAGCTAACGCTTGGCGCTTATAACGCAGGCGAGGGGCGCATGCGCCGGTTGGCCCAGCAATACCCTGGTGCAGGCTTCTACGACCCGGAAATCTATAACCAGCTTTCGCCCGAAACACGCGAATACGTGCCCATGGTGCTGGCCGCGGCATGGTTGTTCCTGCATCCAGAGAGCTACCACCTGAAATTCCCCAAGGTCGACGGCGTGCCAGGCTCCATCACCCTGCAGCGGCCCGCTTCGATCAGCGAACTGACGGTGTGCCTGGGTGGCGCCGGAGGCATGAACGAGGGTTGGTTCCGCACCCTGCGCAACCTCAATCCGCGACTGGATCCCCAGGTGCCGCAACCCACCGGTTCACGCATGGTGGTTCCAGTGGTGCTGGAGAAGGCCTATGCGGCCAGCTGTACGACAGGCCCGTGGCCGATCCTTGCCAATGACCTGCACACGGCGGTCAAGCCGGTCGTGGTCGAACCGCCGCCTGCACCGGCCGTGGCGGCGTCGCGTCCGCACGGGACGCGACGCTACAAGGTTCGGCGTGGCGACACGCTGGTGGGTATCGTGCGCAAGCTCGACTGCACCAACGTGGAAGAAGTGGCAAAAATGAACGGGATTTCGGGCCATCACCTCAGCCCCGGCCAGACCTTGAAGGTGCCGACCTGCCGCTAGGCGGCTTCTAGTTCACCGACAGATTGTTGCTGTTGCCCATCCAGGCAACAGTGGCGTCGGTGGGCTGCTCCACTTCACGAAACTGGCGCAGCACCGTGATGATGCCGCGATGCAGGGTAAGCATCTGTGGATCCTTCGAGCCACGGCTTTCATGGAACACCACGGCGATCCACAGGGCGATGCCGCGCATCCGCGCCTGCATGCTCTCCGACCGTGCACGTACCAGGCCGACATCCGCACCGGTACCGACATCGCCCGGCGGGTGGTCTTCCGGCGTGCCGTAAAAGGCTGGGGATGCGCACTTTCCGGCAAGGTCGAGTTCGCGGCGAACCAAGATGGCCAGCTGCGGCTGCATGCGTGGTGGCAGGCCGTCGATCAGCTTCTGGATTTCCGTCAACTGCCGGCGCAAGCGCAAGGCGCGGTTGAAGGCCACCAACCGGTTCATCAGTCGCATCTTGGCTCCCCGAGTACACGTGAGACTTAACTGAACCGGAGAATAACAATCATGGTGGGCAATTGCACGCCTATTTGGTCACAAGATGACCAGCCGGGTCACTTATTTCCCACAGCTTCCCCATTTTGGGGAAAACGTTTCAGCTGTAGCTACCGATCCGCTGTCCGACCCTAACCACCTGGTCTGGGCTGAGGCTGTCCAGTTGCACTCCTTCGGGGAACAGCAGGATCACCGTGGAGCCCATGTTGAATCGGGCCATCTCAGCGAATCGCTCCAGCCGCACGCCACGGCCGCGGCAGTCACGTACCTGGACGGATTGGGCGTAGGGAGGGATGGTCAGGCCGTCCCAGACAGTGGCCACGCTGGAGACCAGGATGGCGCCCACCATGACCGAGGCGAACGGGCCGCGGTCCCCCTGGAACTGGCAGACCAGCCGTTCGTTGCGCGCGAACAGGCGAGGGATGGCCTGCACAGCGAATGGCGCCACGCTGAAGATGCGGCCGGGCACATGCACCGTTCTTTCGAGCTCGCCGCCGTAGGGCATGTGCACGCGGTGATAGTCGCGCGGCGACAGGTACACCGTAACGAAGCTGCCGTTCCGGTACGGAGCGGCGGCTGCCTCGTCGCCCAATAGCTCGGCGGCGGTATACCACTGGCCCTTGGCCTGGAAGATCCGACCTTCCTCGATGCGTCCGGCCTGGCTGATCCTGCCGTCGGCTGGGCTCAGGATGGCCAGGGGATCCGGATCGGCTGAACGAGCATCGGCGCGCAGCTTTCGGGTAAAGAAGGCGTTGAAGTGCTGGTAGGCGCCAGGGTCGGGCTGGGCCGCCTCGTGCATGTCCACCTGGTAGGTTTTGACGATACGGCTGATGAGGAAATCCTTCCACGGACGCCAAGTCCAGCGGGTCGCCCAGTACACGACCCGGGACAGGGCGCGGTGGGGAAGGATGTATTGCAGCAGGACCTTGGGCTTCATCGGCGCAAGTATATCGTCAGCGTCGCCATTTCCCCCGCATGAACCTGCGAAGACATTCATTTCACTGGAAAAGGGCCAAGCTCGCTTCACGGCGACCGCTCACCGCCGTCACCACAGGGGACATCCGCTTACGGGGAGCCAGCTCGCTGGCCCATGGCGGCCGAGGATGCCTTGTGGGGAGTTTCCATCGTGAACGAACAAACCCTGTCTCGTCGTGCCCTGGCCTGCGCCGTGGCACTTTGTTTCGTGGGCGCCGTGCAGGCGCAGAACGTCACTCTTGCTGCTTACGATCCACAGGTCAACGACGGCCTCGCGGGTGCGACCATCATTTCCGCGGGGAGCACGGTAAACCTGTCCGGACCCCAGCTCTTCGCCGCCGGGACTGACGGTAGCGTGTCGACCACGCTGGCATCGTTGCGCGACGCCGGCCGCATCCTTTCCGGTTCGCAGTGGATTGGTGCCGAGCGATTGTCACCCGGGCCGCAATCGTTCGGGGTGACGGTTCCCGACACGATCACCGGCGGCAATCGCGTAGTGTCGACGTATTCCACCGCCAACCTGGTGAACATCGCCCCGGTGGCTTACACCAGCACCGTGCCGGACGTCGTGCTGGTCAATGGCGGCCAGTACATCAACATGCGCGTAGGCACCATCACCTCCGCCGGGGGCACGATGAACGTGGGCATCGGCACGCCAGCGAGCGGGCCGACGGCCGCTACCAATGGCTGGACCATCAATGCCAAGCAGACGTCGATGTTCTACGCCGACGGAACAGCGGGCAATGCCAGTGCGATCAACTGGAACTCGGTCAACCGCATCACGTTCAGTGGCACCGCGGCCACGCCCAACGACGCCGACCGGCTGTTCGCGGTGACCAACGTGGTGACCTACGGCGGCACCTTCAACGTCACCACAGTCGATGGGATGACCACCTCGCACACGGTGACCAACGCTGCGCAATTGCAGGCCTACAACAATTTCCTGATCACCCAGTTGCAAGCGGGCAACCTGGATCCGGCCAACTACAACACCGAATTCAGCAAGGCGGTTACCACCGCCACGCAAAACATCGATTACGGAATCACTGCCACTGGCAGCACCGATGAAGTGTTCCAGCCGATCGGGCTGCGTGTGGTCGTGCATGCCGTTGGCGCACAGGCCACAGGTACGGTGGCAGCGCCGGGACAGCTGGAAGTGGTCAATTCCAATGGGGGTGCGATGCGCGCCGAGCAGGGCGCCACCATCACCAACAACGGCATGTTGTCGACGACGCACACCACTGGTGACGGCACCACGATGCTGGTGACGTCGGCCAGCCATGCGGCAAACAATGGCGTGCTTAACAACGGTCTGTTCCGCAACGGAACGGCAGCCCCGACTGGCAGCTCATATAGTGGGTTTGGCGTCGATCTGAGCGGCGCGAGCGATTTTTCCAATACCGGTGTGCTCAACCTGGCACTGGGTACGACCAACGGGGCTGGCGCGGCGGTGGGCGTGCGCGTGTCCGGTGGATCGAGCGCCATCAACAGCGGAACGATGAACCTCGGTGTCACAGGGTCCCGCTCCAACGGCTCGTTGACGGGAGTGCGCGTCGATGACGACACGAGCACCTTCACCAACCAGGCCAACGGGCTCATCTACCTGGGCCGCGCCCCGCAATTCACCACAGGCGCCGCTGCCGCGGACGTCGCCCTGAACCAGCAGTCGCTTTCCACCGGGATTACCGTCAACGCCAACGCACATGTCACCAATGCCGGGCACATCGTCATCGGGGCGCTCACGCAGAATGCCGCCGCGATGAATGTAAACGGCGCGCCGACCGCGGTGGTCCACAACGACGGCGTGATCGATGTCAACGGCAATGCAACCACCGTCCCCAGGCTCAACGTGGGCATGCAGGTGACCAACGCCGGCGCCGGCAGCGGTGGCGACATCGCCAATGGCGGGACGATCAACCTCAACGGCGTTAATGGCATCGGCATCCAGCTGACAAGTACCGGAGCGGCATCGTCGGCTGCGTCGTCGGCAGGCACGATCAATGTAGCCGGCGGCGCGGACCCCGGCAGCGGCACGCGGAACTACGGCGTCTGGGCCGAGGGCCAGGGCACGGGAACCTCCACCGCCAACCTCGCAGGTGCGGTCAACCTGCTGGGCACGGGTGCCATCGGTATCCATGCGCGTGGGCGTGCCACGGTCAACGTGGCCGCCACGTCGGTGCCGACCTTCGCCGGCACCGACGAAATCGGTTTCTTTGCCTACGGCCCCAATGCGCACATCAACGTGGCCCCCGGCGCCCTGCTTGATGTCACCACGCCGCGGTCCAACCTGTTCCGGCTGGAGAATGGGGCCACGTTCGACGGCACCGGGCTGACGGTTCGCGCCTCGGGCGCCAACAGCATCGCGGTGCTGGGCACCGGCGCATCGGGCACAGCGGTCAATACGCGTAATGCCACCTTCAACGTCGACGGCGCCGGAGCGACGGGTGTCCTGGTCGAAGGCGGTGCCATCGGCACGATTGATGCCGCTACCACCATGAACCTCACCGGCACCGGGGCGGTGGCCGCGATCGTCGACGGCCAGAAACACGATCTGTTCGCCAAGGGCACGGGTACGCCAGTGGCAAGCACGACCCTGACGACACTGGCGGCGCTCAACTCCACGGCACCCAGCCTCACCGGGTACATCGCTCGCAACAACGGCAAGCTCACCAACAGCGGCAACATCGCCTTCGGCGGGGCAGGAAGCACGGGCATCCTGGTGCAGACCGGTGCCACGGCCACCAATAGCGGGAATATCTCCGTGACCGGCGGCGGCACCGGCATCCGTGCCGATGCCACGGGTGCGACGGCGGCGACCACCGCGAACAACACCGGCCAACTCACCATCGCCGCTGGCAGCATCGCAGCCCGCACGCGCGGGGCCGTGGCGCAGGGTACGCGTGCCGTGGTCAACCTCAATGCCGGCTCAACCCTGCAGATGACGGGTGTGGGCGCGATCGGCGCGGAAGCGGCAGGAGGCACGCTGAATGTGGCTTCCGGTGTGGTGCCGACTTTTGGCAACACCGACCAGATCGCCTTCCATGGCTCAGGCGCCGGTTCGAAGATCAACAGCGCGCTGTCGACGCTCAATGCCAACACCGCGCGTAGCACCATCTACAGGCTCGACGACGGCGCCGCGCTCACCCAATCATCGCCCTCTACACTTACAGCGTCCGGCGCTGGATCACGCGCACTGGTCGCATCGGGTACGGGGACCAACGCCATCCTTTCCAATACATCAATCACGGTCACCGGCAATGGCGCAGCGGCAGTGGAGTCGCGGGGTGGTGCTGCGTCGACATTGGGTGCCGGGTCGTCCGTCGTGCTGTCGGGACCGGCATCACTGGGCGGTATCGTGGACGGCCAGGCGCTTGACCTGACCGGTGCACCTGCCCGAGCGCCCGTGGCGACCACGCTGACCAATCAATCGTCGGTGACGGGCGCAGGTGCCGGCACCACCGGGTTCATCGCGCGCAATCTCGGCAGCCTCATCAATAGCGGCTCGATCGACCTTACTGGCGTCGGCGCCACGGGCGTGGTGGTGCAGGCGGGAGGTACGCTTGCCAATTCGGGACTCGTGCATGTCAGCAACGGCACGGGTGTCCGCGTCGAAGGCGCTGGTGCGCAGAACCTGGCACCGGGAGGCCGCATCACGGCCGATACTGGCCTTGCCGCGGTGCGTGTGCTCGGCGGCGCCGAACTCACCATCGGCACTGGCGACACCACGATTACCGCCGGCGGTGCAGCGCACGGCATTCTGGTGGATACCGGGGCTGCCTCGTTGATGGCGTCGGGCTCCACCATCACCACGCTGGGTACCGGAAACGGCATCGAGAACGCCGCCGAGATCGGTGGCATCCGGCTCGACGACGTAACATTCAACGTTGCCAACGGTGCGGGCCTGCGTACGGCCACCGCTATCGATCCGGCATCCACGGTGACCTTCAATGTCACCGGAAGCGGTGTCGGTTATGCCTATCGCCGCGCCGACGGCTCACCAGGCAGCGAGGACCTGGCGTTCGGCCCGGGATATCTTGCCCAGGTGACCGGGGCAGGTGGTATCGGCCTGCAGGCACTGACCACGGGCAATGTCACTACGGCTGCCACTGCCAATGTGACCCATGCGGCAGGCGGTGCGGCACTGGTAGCGGGAACGGCCAAGACCACCAAGAACACCGGAACGCTCACCTCGTTGAGCACCGTTGCCCCCGTGGTCGACCTTTCCAACGGTACGGGCACCTCGTTCACCAACACCGGCACCATCACTGCGCGTGACCACACAGGCATCGCCGTCGCCGGTAGCGCGGGCAACGACAGCGTCACGCTTGGCGGTGGCGCGCTTCGTGGCGAAGTTGCCACAGGTCCAGGAGCGGACAGTTTCACCTGGACTGGTGGCAGCCTGGAGGGAGGCCTGACCATGGGCGCCGGGCCAGGCAATACCGCGCTGGTGCAGGGCGTGGACCTGGCCGATACCTATCACCTGCTGTCCGGTTCGGGCAGCGGCAATGCGTTGACGCTTTCCAATATCCAGTCGCGTGGCGGCTCGTTCGCCAGTGACAACCTTGCGCAAGGCGTGAACTTCGGCGGTGGTTGGAACACGATCGACTTCCACGACGGCACGGCCTTCACGCTCACCGCCGGCCTCAAGCTCGCCGGCAGTGACGTCGACATCGACGGCTCCTCGACGCTGTTTGCCGGCGACAACGTCCATCCTGTGGTGTCCTCGCCCACGCCACTGTCGGCGAACCTGACAAACGCGGGCACCATCGATCTCACCAACGGTGCCGGTTCGCCGGGAAACACCCTTACCGTCGACGGCCAGTACATCTCCGGCGGTGGCAGCCTGCTGCTGGGCAGTACGCTCAACGAGGGCGGCCTGCTGGGCGTGCAGGAGACCGATCGGATGCTGGTGAACGGAAATGCCACCACACCGGGTGGCCCGACGTTGATTTCGGTAGCGCCGGCTAGTGCCAGTACCGGCGCCCTGACCGATTTCAATCACAACAGTGCCCCGGATGCCACCGAAGGCATATCACTGGTGCAGGTAGGCGGCACGTCCACGGCGGATGCCTTCCGGCTGAAGGGTGGTTACGTTGCAGCGGGACCCTGGCAGTACGTGTTGTATGCGTTCGAGCCGGGCGCCGCCGATGCCAGCCAGCGCGTGGTAAGGGGCGCCACGGCAGGCAACCGGTTCTGGGACTACCGACTGGCCAATCTTTATATTTGCCAGGACAACTGTACGGCGGTGACACCACGCAATCCGGCAGCCACGCCGCCGCCGGGCGCACCGGCAAACCCCGTGCTGCCGGAAGTACCGATCGGAACGACTGCGGCTAGCCCGCCATCGGTGGCACTGGCCGATGGGTGTGTCAGCGACGGCATCGACAGTTGCGCACCTGGGCGACGTGCCGTGACACCCCAGGTGCCGGCCTATATCTCCACGCCCACGGCTCTCTTGGAGTTCTCATACGAGACGATGGACAACCTGCATAAGCGCCTGGGCGAGATCCGGCAGGCCGCGCAGGGGCCGGAAAGCACCGGCGGTGAAGTGTTCGCGCGGTATATCGGCGGCAACTACCGCTACAACAGTGACCGCTCGTTCCAGCAGTACGGCTACGACTTCGACCTGGACACGCATGCGTTCCAGGTGGGCACGAACATCCTGGACCTTGATGGCGACAGCGGCACCTTGCGAGGTGGAGTGGCTTTCACCCATGGCACTACGCGCCTTGACCCACACGCCCTGGATGGTGACAGCCACGGTAAGTTCACCACCAACAGTTTCGCCATGTTTGTTACGTGGGAGCATGCCAATGGCTTCTACGTCGACGCCATGGCGTCAGGCGATCGCCACAGCGGGGACATAAGCACGCCCATGCGTGGCGTGGACATGGCCCATGTACGCGCCAACGGCTGGAATGGGTCGGTGGAGACCGGCTATCCGTGGCACCTGGACAGCGGCTACGTGATCGAGCCGCAGCTGCAGTTGACCCGGCAGCACCTGCAGACCGACAGCCTGGTGGATGTGGATAACAGCACCGTCGCCTGGCGTGACATCGACCAGGTGATCGGCAGGGCAGGTGTGCGTGCGTATCGCACCTGGGACAGTGGTGATGGACGGCAGCGCACGCCCTATGTCCGGCTGAACTACCTTCAGGGCTGGGGCGACCGCGCCCAGGTCACCGTGGGCGCAGCGGGCACGGATATCTCCCAGGCTTTCGACGGTGGCCGCTACGGCCGAGCGCTGGAACTTGGCGTCGGCGGCACCTGGTCGTTCAACCGTATGTTCTCCATCTATGGCGAGGGTGACTACCAGAAGGAGTTGAACGATACGGGCCTGCGCGGCTGGGGCCTGAACCTGGGCGTGCGCATGGAGTTTTGAGGGCGAGGGGCGCTGTCGGCAAGGCTTCGTCCGGCGGCGTCCCCTATACTTGCCGCCTTGCCCCTGGCTGCAAAGCGCTCCCGTGACCGACGAACTTGCCACCATCATCGATTTCATCCGCTACGCGGCCAGCCGGTTCTCGGCGGCCGGCCTCACTTTCGGCCACAGCCACGACAACCCGATCGACGAGGCCACCCACCTGGTGCTGGCCGCGGTGCACTTGCCGCCGGACATCCCCCCGGCTTATGGCGCGGGCCGGCTTACCCGTGATGAGCGCAGCAAACTGCTGGCATTGATCGAGCGCCGCGTCACCGAGCGCCTGCCCGTGGCCTATCTGGTGGGTGAAACCTGGTTCGCCGGCATGAAGTTCAAAAGCGATCACCGTGCGCTGGTGCCGCGCTCCCCCATTGCCGAACTGATCGAAGGCGGATTCTCGCCATGGCTGGACGGCCGGTCGGTGGAGCGTGCGTTGGACATGTGCACGGGCTCCGGCTGCATCGGCATCGCCATGGCCGAGTACAACCCGGAATGGCAGGTGGACATCGCCGACATCAGTCCCGAGGCGCTGTCGCTGGCGCGCGAGAACATCACTTTCCAGCAGGCCGATCGCGTGCGCGCGGTACAGAGCGACCTGTTCGCCGGCCTCGCCGGTGAAAAATACGATCTGATCGTATCCAATCCGCCTTATGTTACCCACGACGAATACGCAGCGCTTCCGCCTGAATACAGCCACGAACCCGCCCTTGGTCTAACGTCCGGTGATGATGGACTCGACCTCACCGTGCGCATGCTCGACGAAGCGGCCGATCATCTCACCGACGACGGGCTGATCATCGTGGAAGTGGGTGACAGCGAACGGACGCTGGTGGAACTGCTGCCGAACCTGCCGTTCGTCTGGCTGGAGTTCAAGGTAGGCCAGATGGGCATCTTTGCGCTTGAGCGGCGGGACCTCATTGACCACGCCGCTGGCATCCGCGAACTGCGCCAGTCACGACACCTGTAGGAAACGCGCGCCGTGTCATCCAACACCTTCGGCAAGATCTTCTCCGTCACCACCTTCGGCGAAAGCCATGGTCCGGCCATCGGCTGCGTGATCGATGGTTGCCCGCCCGGCCTTGAGCTTGAGCCTTCGGAGTTCCGGCACGACCTGGACCGACGCGCCACCGGAAAGTCCCGCCATACCTCGCAGCGCCGCGAGGCCGACGAGGTGGAAATCCTCTCCGGCGTGTACGAAGGCAAGACCACCGGCACGCCGATCGCGCTGCTGATCCGCAACGTCGATGCGCGCAGCAAGGATTACGGCAACATCCTCGACACCTTCCGGCCCGCGCACGCGGACTACACCTATTGGCACAAATACGGTATCCGCGATCCCCGCGGCGGCGGCCGTTCCTCGGCGCGGGAAACCACCATGCGCGTGGCGGCGGGCGTGGTGGCCAAGAAATGGCTGGCCGAAAAACACAAGGTGCGCGTGGCCGGATACCTTGCCCAGCTGGGCGAGATCGTCCCCCTGGGCTTCGATCCTTCCGTGGTGGAAGGCAATCCATTCTTCTGGCCGCATGAAGCGCAATTGCCTGAACTTGAGGCCTATATGGACGCCCTGCGCAAGTCGGGCGATTCAGTAGGCGCCCGGGTTACCGTGCTGGCCGATGGCGTACCCCCGGGCTGGGGCGAGCCGATCTACGGCAAGCTCGATGGCGAGCTGGCATCGGCGCTGATGTCCATCAATGCCGTCAAGGGCGTGGAGATCGGCGACGGCTTTGCCGCTGTTTCCCAGCGCGGCACCGAACACCGCGACGAGATGACCATGGACGGCTTTACGTCCAACCACGCCGGGGGCATCCTTGGCGGTATCAGTAGCGGGCAACCCGTGGTGGCTTCCATCGTGCTCAAGCCGACCTCCAGCGTGCTGGTCCCGGGCAAGAGCGTCGACAAGCACGGCAACGCCGTGGACGTGGTCACCAAGGGCCGTCACGACCCCTGCGTGGGCATACGTGCAGTACCGATCGCCGAGGCCATGGTGGCCCTGGTGCTGATGGACCAGGCTCTCCGGCACCGCGCCCAGTGCGGTGATGTGGGGCCGGTCACGCCCCGTATCGCCTGAAAATCCAACCAACGGGAATAACATCACAACGATGGGCGACAAACCGAAAGTGTGGGTCTCGCGCCCGCTGTTCCCGGACATCATCGCCCGCCTGGAGCCCGTGTTCGACGTGCATGCGGAGCCTGAAACCCGCGCATTCTCGATCGACGACCTGGTCGGCCGGCTGCATGGCATGTCGGCCGCCGTCACGGGCCTGGCCGACCGTATCGATGATCGTGTGCTCTCCCGGGCGCCGCACCTGAAATTCGTCGCCAACGTGAGCGTGGGGTACAACAACTTCGACCTCGATGCCATGCGCGCCCATGGCGTGGCAGCCTCCAATACGCCCGATGTCCTGACCGATACCACCGCCGATTACGCCTGGGCGCTGATGATGGCGGCTGCCCGCCGTGTCGGTGCCGCCGAGCGTTGGCTGCGAGCCGGGTACTGGCATGGCACGCGCTTCGACCAATGGATGGGCATGGACCTGCACGGCAGCACCCTGGGCATCCTTGGCATGGGACGCATCGGCCAGGCCATTGCCCGCCGTGCCTCAGGCTTCGACATGAAGGTGATTTACCACAACCGTTCGCGCCTGGATGCAGGACTCGAGCACGCGGTGAATGCACACTATGTCGATAAAGCCACGCTGCTGCGTCAGGCCGACCACCTGATGCTGGTACTGCCGCTTACCGCCGAAAGCCGCCACGCCATCGGCGCCGCGGAACTGGCCATGATGAAACCCTCGGCCACCCTGGTGAATATCGCCCGCGGCGGCATCGTCGACGACTCCGCCCTCGCCGCCGCGCTTGCCGATGGGCGGCTGGCGGCAGCGGGGCTGGATGTATTCGAGGGCGAGCCCGCGGTGCATCCGGCGCTGATGGCGCTGGACAACGTGGTACTGTCCCCGCATATCGCCAGCGCCAGCGGGCGCACCCGTCGCGCCATGGCCGCGCTTGCCGTCGACAACGTGCTGGCCTTCTTCGGCCATGGACCCCATGCCGGCAAGCCGCCCAGCCGCGTCGTCTGACTATTCCTTTCCCCGACCTACGAACGCATTGAAGGACCCATGAGCAAGAAGACCTCGTACAACGTCGCCATCGTCGGCGCCACCGGAGCCGTCGGCGAAACACTGCTCTCCGTGCTGGCCGAGCGCGATTTCCCCGTGGGCGAGCTGATCCCGCTTGCCAGCGAGCGTACTGCCGGTGGCAAGGTCGACTTCGCGGGCAAACAGGTCGTGGTCAAAAACCTCGCCGACTTCGATTTCGCCGGCGTGGATATTGCGTTTTTCTCCGCCGGTGGCTCGGTGAGCCGTGAGCATGCTCCGCGCGCCGCCGCCGCTGGTGCCGTGGTGATCGACAACACGTCGGAGTTTCGCTACCAGGACGACATCCCGCTGGTGGTGAGCGAAGTCAATCCGCATGCCATCGCCCAGTACGAGACGCGCGGCATCATCGCCAACCCCAATTGCTCCACGATGCAGATGCTGGTGGCGCTGGCGCCGATCCACCGCGCCGTGGGCATCGAGCGCATCAACGTGGCCACCTACCAGTCGGTTTCCGGGGCAGGGCGCTCAGGGATGGATGAACTGGCCAAACAGACGGCGGCGCTACTCAATTTCCAGGAAGCGGAACCGTCGAAGTTCAGCAAGCAGATCGCCTTCAACGTGATCCCCCACATCGACGACTTCCAGCCCAACGGCTACACCAAGGAAGAAATGAAGATGGTGTGGGAGACGCGCAAGATCCTCGAGGACGAGAGCATCCGCGTGAATCCCACCGCGGTGCGCGTGCCGGTGTTCTATGGCCATGCCGAGGCTGTTCACATCGAAACGCGCGATCCGATCGACGCCGACACGGCGCGTAGCCTGCTTGAATCGGCGCCGGGCGTGGTGGTGATCGACGAGCGCAAGGCGGGAGGCTATCCCACGCCGGTGAGCGACGCGGCCGGAAAGGACGAAGTCTTCGTCGGACGCATCCGCCAGGATATTTCCCACGACAACGGATTGAACCTCTGGATCGTCTCGGACAACATCCGCAAGGGCGCGGCACTGAACGCCGTGCAGATTGCTGAAATCCTGATCACGGACTACCTCTAGACATGACCTTCGCACCGTCGATGAAATTCACCCTTGGCTTTGCGCTGCTGGCCATCGTTGCCACCACCTGGGCCCAGGACGACACATCGAAGGTGCGTCAGGTACAGGCTCAGACGGCAACCCAGGGGGCGCAGGTGAAGGATCTGCACCAGCGCGTGGATACGCTGGAGGCCAACAGTGCCAAGGCCGATGCCGAGCTCAAGGCGAAGGACGACACCATTGCCGACCTTGAGCGGCAACTGGCCCAGGCCCGTGCCGCCACAGCTGCAGCCCATCCCGCCAAGGCGACCTCGGCGGGGGGCGGGGGCCACTGACCGAAGTTTTATGACGGCCTTAACGTTGTCGCGTAACTGCCTGTGCCGCCTATTGTTGTTTGTAAAGGGCCTGCATTACTCTTGCGCCCTAGCGATGGCAAGCCTTCTCGAGGGGAGCCGGGCCTGTCATTGGTTAACCGGGGGAATACTTAAGATGAGTCGTCCGTTGAAGCTTTCGGTGGCACTGGCGCTCGCGCTGGCCTCCCAGTACGCCGCCGCGCAGAGTCTGGGCGCCGTGCAGGTCAAGTCCAACCTGGATCAGCCGTTGGTGGCTGAAATCCCGCTGGTTTCCCAGGCTCCTGGCGACATCAAGAACGTGCAGGTAAGCCTGGCCTCGGTCGAGGCCTACGCCCGCGCCGGCATCGATCGCAGCGGTATACCCCAGGGCGTGCAGTTTGCCGTGGTCACCAACGCCAAGGGCCAGTCGGTGATCCGCGTCACCACGGTGCAGCCGATCTCCGAGCCCTACATCGACCTCCTGCTCGACGTGAAGGGCGGTGGCGGTACCTCCGTAGTGCGTGAAGTCACCCTGTTGCTCGACCCCGCCAGCGCACCGGCCCCTGCCGCGGCGCCCGCTCCTGCGGTCGTCCAGCAAGCCGCTCCGGCCGCTACACAGGCACCGACCCCGCCTGCCGCCCGTCCACCGGTACCCGAACATGCCGCCAGTGCACCGGCGGCGCCGTCGCCGGCCAGGGCGCCGCGTGCGCCCCGTACCACTGCCGAGGGCGGTTCCAGCCTGGGCACGGTGCAGAAGGGCCAAACCCTTTCCACCTATGCCAAGCAGCTTTCGGGCAACGGCGTGGACATGAACCAGGCACTGATGGCGCTCAAGCAGGCCAACCCCGATGCCTTCTATCGCGACAATATCAACGCCCTGAAGGCTGGCGTGGTGCTCCGCGCGCCATCGAGCCAGGACCTCTCGGCCACCGCCACTGCCGAGGCTTCCAGCCAGGTGCGTCGCCAGAACGAAGACTGGCGTGGCATGACGGCACGCAAGCCCACCTCGGTCGCCGATGCCGCGTCCGGCAACGCACCGTCAAAGGCCGCCCCTGCCTCCGCGGAAGATCGCCTGGCGCTGGTGCCTGCCAAGGGCAACCAGGCCGGTAACGGCAAGGTTGCCGCCGCCATGACCAGCCTGCAGCAGGACCTGGCCCGCTCGCAGGAAACGCTCACCTCGCTGCGCCAGCAGGGCGAGGAACTGAAATCCCGGGTTGATGACCTGGAAAACATCAACCAGAAGAACCAGCGCCTGCTCACCCTGAAAGACGCGCAGATCGCCGATCTCCAGAAGAAGCTGGCCGACGCCCGCAAGGCTGCCAACCTGCCGCCGGCCGCCGCCTCCGCGCCGCCTCCGGTGGCCGCCGTGGCAACGCCCGAAGCCGCGGCCTCGGCGCCCAGGCCTGCCGCGCCGGCAGCGGCGTCCACCGCCTCGGTTGCCAAGGCAGGCACGGCCGGCCAGGTACTGACCACCACCCCGCTGGTCGAGCACGCTGCGCCCGCCCCGGCCACCGTGCCGACGGCCAAGAAGCCCACGCCGGCCGCCGCAAGGCCGGTACCGGTGTCCGAAGAAGAGCCCTGGTTCATGCAGCCATGGGTCTGGGCCGTGGCTGGCGGCGCGGTGATCGTTCTGCTGTTGCTGGCCATGCTGGGCCGTCGTCGCAAGACCGCCGTTGCCGTGGCTACCGCCCCGTCGCTGGCCGATCGCTTCGGCGATGCCCCGTTGTTCGATGAATCGGGCATCGACGAGGAAGATATCGACCAGCGCGAACTGCTCGACGAACTTTCCGAGCACCCAGACGATGTCGCCCTCCATCTGGAGCTGGTCACGCTGTATTACGAACGCCGCGACGTCGAGCACTTCGAGGCCGCCGCCGAGGCCATGTACGCCCATGTGGTGGACGTGGAGCAGGAAGAATGGCAAGAAGCGGTGCGCATGGGTGAAGACCTCGCCCCGCAGCACCCGCTGTTCTCGCATGGTGCTTCGCCCGAGGTGCAACCCAGCCACGCGGCTGGAGACGACGCGGCATTGGAAGCCTTCGACATCAGCCGCTACGCGAATCACGAGACGCCGCCCGGCGACATCCCGCCGGTACCGCATGCACCGCAGAAAGTCAGCGAATATCACTTCAATTTCGACCTTTCGCCACCACGCGTTGCCGGGCAGTCGCCGGCGCCGACGAGCTTCCATGACGACGTCGACCTCGGGCCGCATGTAGATGAACCGCTGCCCGCGCACGAGGATGTCCATCCCGCGCACAGCGAACCGACCGACCTGCATGTCGCCGATGCCGAGGAAGAGGCCGCCAACAGTACGTGGAAGTTTGACGAGGCGTCCGTCGCCCCCGTCGACGTCTACGACGTGGGCGCTGAAAATTTCAGCGACGATCCGGTGGATACCAAGCTTGACCTGGCCCGTGCCTACCTGGACATGGGCGATGCCGATGGTGCCCGCGCCATGCTCGATGAGGTCGTGGCCGAAGGCACCCAGATGCAACAGGACGTCGCCAGGAAAATGCTCGCCGACCTCCACTGATCGAAGGAAACCCCGCTCCGGCGGGGTTTTTCCTATGAACACCGCTCCGGGCCGCGCTGTATCATGGGCGTTTTGAAGCTGCCCCCAGTCCATGCGCATTGCCTTCGGCATCGAATACGACGGTACCGACTTCCTCGGCTGGCAGCGCCTGAGCCATGGCCGGACGGTGCAGGGCGCGCTTGAAACTGCGCTCCGCCGCGTGGCGGACGAACCCATCGAAACCACGGCCGCCGGCCGCACCGACGCCGGCGTGCATGCGCGCTGCCAGGTGGTCCACTTCGACACCGAGGTCAGGCGCGACATGCGTGGCTGGCTGCTGGGCACATGCTCGAACCTGCCGCGCTCGATGGCCGTGACCTGGGCGCAGCCGGTGGCCGACGAATTCCATGCGCGCTTTTCCGCGCGCCTGCGCGGCTACCGTTACCGGATCGTCAATCGTCTGGTACGCGCGGCACTGGATGCGCGCTACGTCACCTGGGAGCGCCATCCGGTGGACGCCGGGCGCATGCACGCCGCGGCCCAGGCGCTGCTGGGCGAGAACGATTTCTCTGCCTTCCGCGCGGTGTCGTGCCAGGCGGCGCACGCACGCCGGTTCATGAAGAAAATCAGCGTCACACGGATAGGTGAAGAAGTGTTCGTCGACATTGAAGCCAATGCGTTCCTGCACCATATGGTACGGAACATCGTCGGCTCGTTGCTGTTGATTGGACGTGGCGAGCAGCCGGTGGAATGGATGGCCGAACTCCTGGCCGGACGCGACCGCGAGCGGGCAGGGCCCACGGCCCCGGCCACCGGACTCACCTTCCTCGGCCCGAAATACGAAGCCCACTGGGGCCTCCCCGAACAGGTAACGCTCTGATGACCCGCATCAAATGCTGCGGCATGACCCGCCACGACGACGTCCAACTGGCCGCCCGACTGGGCGCGGACGCTGTCGGCTTCGTTTTCACCCGGCGCAGCAAGCGTTTCATTGAACCTGAAGCGGCCGCTGTCCTGCGCGCAGCCTTGCCGCCCTTCGTTGATGCCGTGGCCTTGTTGATGGACGACGAACCAGCGTGGGTGGCGCATGTGATCGACGTGGTCCAGCCCGACCTGGTGCAATTCCACGGCGAGGAAACCGATGATTTCTGCAAGGGTTTCGGCAGGCGTTACCTCAAGGCCATCGCCATGGGCGACGGCGAGGCCGCCTTGCACAAGCTTCACACCTATCCCGGTGCCGCCGGCCTGCTGCTCGACGGTCACGGCCTGGGCGAGTCGGGGGGTACCGGCCGCGTCTTCGACTGGTCGTTGATGCCGAAGGATTTTCCCCAGCCGCTCATTCTCGCTGGCGGTCTCGACAGCACCAACGTGGCCCGCGCCATCGCCTTGGCCCAGCCCTGGGCGGTGGACGTGGCCAGCGGCATCGAGTCATCCCCGGGGGTGAAGGATGCCGCTAAGATGGAACACTTCATCGCCGCCGTCCGGCGAGGTCAAGGCACCTGAACCCCCGGGTGCTCCAGCACAGGTATCGCATGAATTCCCAGATCGATTTCCACGCTTATCCCGACGCGCACGGTCGCTTCGGCGACTACGGCGGTATCTACGTGGCCGAAACATTGATGGCACCGCTGGCGGAGCTAACGGCAGCCTACGAACGGCTGCGCAAGGATCCGGCCTTCATCGCCGAGCTCGACCGCGACCTGAAATACTATGTGGGTCGCCCAAGCCCCATCTACGAAGCCGAACGCCTGACCCGCCATGTCGGCGGCGCTCGCATCCTGCTCAAGCGCGAAGACCTGAACCACACCGGCGCGCACAAGATAAACAACACCGTGGGTCAGGCGCTGGTGGCCCGTCATATGGGCAAGACACGCATCATTGCTGAAACCGGCGCCGGCCAGCATGGCGTGGCCAGCGCCACGGTAGCGGCGCGCCTGGGTCTTAAGTGCGTGGTGTACATGGGCGCGGTGGATATCGAGCGCCAGAAGATCAACGTCTACCGCATGCGTCTGCTCGGCGCCGACGTGGTGCCTGTGACGTCCGGCTCGAAAACACTCAAGGATGCCCTGAACGAGGCAATGCGCGACTGGGTTACCAACGTCAACGACACGTTCTACATCATCGGTACGGTGGCAGGTCCCCATCCGTATCCGCAGATGGTGCGCGACTTCAACGCCATCGTCGGCCGCGAAGCGCGAGCGCAGATGTTCGAAGACTACGGCCGACTGCCCGATGCCATCACTGCCTGCGTGGGTGGCGGTTCCAACGCCATTGGCCTGTTCCACGCCTTCCTCAACGATTCGGGCGTACGCATCGTCGGCGCCGAGGCCGCGGGCCACGGCATCGAGACCGGCCAGCATGCAGCGTCGCTGGCTGCAGGCCGTCCCGGCGTGTTGCACGGCAATCGCACCTATGTGCTGGCGGACGAAAATGGCCAGATCACCGAAACCCATTCGGTATCCGCGGGCCTGGACTACCCGGGTGTCGGGCCCGAGCACGCCTTCCTGAAGGATGCCGGCCGCGCCGAATACGTGGGCATCACCGACGATGAGGCGCTGGAAGCCTTCCATCTGCTCGCGCGCACCGAAGGCATCCTGGCGGCACTTGAATCCAGCCACGCCATTGCCCAGGCGATGAAGCTGGCACGTGAGCTGCCCAAGGACGCCCTGGTGCTGGCCAACCTCTCCGGCCGCGGCGACAAGGATGTGCACACCATCGCGGCACGCGAGGGGATCGAACTGTGAGTGACAACCGACTGGACCGCCGGTTCGCTGAACTGAAATCGAAGAGCCGCACAGGCCTCATTCCCTTCATCACCGCTGGCGATCCCTCGCCCGATGGCGTGGTCGCCATGATGCACGCGCTGGTGGACAACGGCGCTGACGTCATCGAACTGGGCGTGCCGTTCTCCGACCCGATGGCCGATGGCCCCGTGATCCAGCACGCCAGTGAACGCGCACTTGCGCGTGGGGTGGGACTGGTGCAAATCCTTGCGTGGGTGGCGCAGTTCCGCACCCGGGACAACGACACCCCGATCGTGCTGATGGGCTACCTGAACCCCGTCGAGCGCGTGGGCTACACGGCGTTCGCCAGCCGTGCGGTGGCAGCCGGGGTAGATGGCGTCCTGCTGGTGGACTGCCCGATCGAGGAATCGGCAGTGCTTGCCCCCCTGCGTGACGCCGGCCTGAAACAGATCCTCCTCGCTGCCCCGACCACGGCAAACGACCGCCTGGCGCGGCTTTGCGAGGCGGCGGCGGGCTTCCTGTATTATGTGTCGTTTGCCGGCATCACCGGTGCTTCGCACCTGAACACCCAGGATATCGCTGCCCGCGTGGCCGATATCCGGGCCAGGTCCGCGGCGCCCGTGGCTGTCGGTTTCGGCATTCGCGACGCGCAAAGCGCGGTCGCCATCGCCGCGTTTGCCGATGCAGTGGTGATCGGTAGCGCGCTGGTCGACACACTGGCCGGCGCGGAGAACGCGGATGAGGCGGTCCGCCGGGCAGGGCAGTTCCTTGCCCCCATTCGCGCGGCGCTCGATGCCAGGCATTAACGACGAGGTCGACCGATGAACTGGTTGCAGAAAATCATGACGCCGAAGACGCGTCCGCAAGGCGCCGCCGCGGCCAAGGGCAAGGTGCCTGAGGGTGTGTGGGAGAAGTGTGCCGGCTGCGGCACCGTGCTGTATCGCCCGGAGCTTGAGCGTTCACTGATGGTCTGCCCCAAGTGCGGCCACCATCACGCCATCGGTGCGCGCACGCGGCTGAATGCGTTCTTCGACGAAGGCATCACCGAGGAACTCTGGCCCGACCTCGCCCCCACCGATCCGCTGAAATTCCGCGACCAGAAGAAATACCGCGACCGCATCATCGCCGCGCAAAAGGCCACGGGCGAGAAAGACGCCCTGGTGGCCATGCGCGGTGCGCTCAAGGGCCGCTCGCTGGTTGGCGTAGCGTTTGAGTTCTCCTTCATGGGTGGCTCGATGGGTTCGGTGGTGGGTGAGAAATTCGCCCGCGCCGCGGAACTGGCGCTCGCCGAACGCACCGGTCTTGTGTGTTTCTCCGCCACTGGCGGCGCGCGCATGCAGGAAGGCCTGTTCTCGCTGATGCAGATGGCCAAGACGTCCGCCACCATCCGTCGCATGCACGACGCCGGCGTGCCTTACATCTCGGTGCTCACCCATCCCACCACCGGTGGTGTGTCGGCGAGCCTGGGCATGCTGGGCGACCTCAACGTCGCCGAGCCCAAGGCCCTGATCGGCTTCGCCGGCCCCCGCGTGATCGAGCAGACGGTTCGCGAGACTTTGCCCGAAGGCTTCCAGCGCTCGGAGTTCCTGGTGGATCACGGCGCGGTGGATTTCATCGTCGACCGCCGCGACATGCGCGATAAGCTCGCTGCGGTACTTGGCATCATGGGCAAGCAGCCGCGGGCTGCGTAACGCGTTTCTCTCTTTGGTTGATGCAAAAGGCCTCCATCAGTGGGAGGCCTTTTGCATTTCAGGGAAATTAGCTGGCAGTGGATTCGAACTGATGCCGTCAGTGGAATGGCGTTATCCACACCCCATGTGGAGGGCCTAGGGGAAAGCTTGTGGATAAACGCTGTTGCTGCGTGCACGAACAACCACTTGCGTCAGCTTGCTTAAGTCCTGCCCACGCTTCCTTCACGTTTATCCACACCGTTTGTGGGCTTCCGCTGGGAAAGCTTGTGGATAAGTCGACTTTTCTCCTGTCGTGACAGGGGTTTGCCTTAACCTGCTCAAGGGATACCCATCCCGGTAAAATGTGACCTGCATCACACTTTGGTGCTACGGTATCGTTTGCACGCGGTCGTTGGGGCCTTGTGATGTCGGATTTCCGGTATCGCGCCTTCATCAGCTACAGCCACCTGGATAAGTCCTGGGCGGGCTGGTTGCACCGGGCGCTGGAAACCTATGCAATCCCGAAACGTCTGGTGGGTATGCAGACGCCGGCCGGTATCGTGCCCCGTCGATGGGCTCCCATCTTTCGCGACAGCGACGAACTGGCCAGCGCCGGCGATCTCGGCCGCCAGGTGAACGAGGCGCTGGCGCAATCGGATTGCCTGATCGTGGTCTGCTCACCCGAGGCCGCGCGTTCGCGGTGGGTGAACGAGGAAGTGCTGGCGTTCAAACGATTGGGTCGTAGCGACCGCATCTTCTGCCTGATCGTGGCGGGTGAACCCAACGCCAGCCTGCTGCCCGGTCGCGAAGCAGAGGAATGTTTCGCGTCGGCGCTGCGCCATCGACTCGCCGCGGACGGCGCCCTGAGCTCCGACACCGTCGAACCGATGGCCGCCGATGTGCGACCGGGCAGGGACACGCGCGCCAACGCCAAGTACAAGCTCATCGCCGGCATGCTCGACATCGGCTTCGATGCCTTGAAGCGCCGCGAGCTGCAGAGGCGTACGAGGCGTGCGGCGATGCTGGCGGCGGTGGCGCTGTGCGTGATGGCGGTGACCACCGTATTGGCCATCGTCGCCTTCATCGCCCGGCACGAGGCAGTAGTGGCCAGCCACGCCGCCGAGCGACGGCAGAAGCAGGCCGAGGACCTCGTCAGCTTCATGCTGGGCGATCTCAACGACAAGCTCGCACAGGCCTCTCGCCTGGACATCATGGAATCGGTGGACGACCAGGCCATGGCGTACTTCCAGTCGCAGCCCATCAGTGACGTCACCGACCAGGCTCTTGTACAGCGTGCCGTGGCGCTGGCGAAAATCGGCAGTGTGCGGCTTGACCAGGGTCGGCTGGCCCTGGCGATGGACGCCTTCCAGGCATCGCTGGCGCTCACCTCGCGCCTTGCCGCGGAAGCCCCGACCGACATCGCCCGGCAACTGGCCCACGCCGATACCTGGTCTTACATCGGCATGATCGGCTGGCGACTGGGCAAGCTCGACGATGCCGAGCGGAGTTTTGCCTCGGGCCAGATGATCCTGCAGCGTGCCGCCGCGCGCGCGCCCGGCGACGCGCGCGTCGCATTCCAGCGCATCACCTTCAACAACAACATAGGCCACGTGATGGAAGCGCGCGGCCATCTCGAAGAGGCCGCCCGGCAGTACCAGGACATGCTTGCCCTGGCGCAGCGCATGGCCACCGCGGAGCCGGGCAATGTCGACTGGCCGACCGCAATCGGCGAAGCGTCGAACAACCTGGGCAGGCTGGCATTGCTGCATGGCGACCTTGCCAATGCCGTGGCGCAATACGTGGCGGCCGAAACGATCCAGGCGGGGCTCGCCGCGTCCCATCCGAAAGATGCCAGCCGGCGCGATGACCTGCTTATCGTGCACGGCATCCTCGGCCGCACCCAGGCGCTGGCCGGAGACGTGCAGGCAGGCATGGATCGCCTGCAGCGCGCTGTGGACATGGCGGTACAGCTAAAGACGCTGGATCCGGGCAATACCGACTACCAGGAGCACCAGGCGCTCTATGCGATCCAGTTGGGGCGCTTGCATCGCCTCACGGGCGACATGGTAAACGCCGCGAAACTCGCGCGCGATGCGCTGGTGATCTTTGAAAGCCTTGCCCGGCACGATGCCGACAACGCGGTCTGGCAGCGCGAGTATGCCGAGGCACTGATGGAACAGTCCGCGCAATCGTGCGCTTCGGGCGACAACGACGCCGCCCGGCGACAGGCCACGTCGGCGTTGCATTTGCTCGCACCCCTCTTCAAGCAGCAGCCCGATGACCGCGCCACTTTGTTGGCTATCGCCACGGCACGGCTCTCCCTGGCCGCGGTCAGCGCTGATACGAACGCTGCGGGCACGCTGCGCGACGACGCATTGGCGTCGTTGCAGTCGGCCCACAGCGGTCAGGGCGATCCAAGGCTGTTGGCACTACAGGTCATGGCGCTGCTTTCGCTCCAGCGCAAGGACGAGGCAGTGCCGGTGATCAAGAGGCTTTGGACGAGCGGCTACCGCGACCCGGCCTTACTGCAGGCATTGCGCCGTGAACAGATCGACTATCCGCAGAACGTTACCTTCCAGCGCGAACTGCTGGCGGCTACCGGTGGTCATGCGGAACTGGCCGGTCGCGAGATAGCGCGATCGGCAAACGATGAATAGCACTGGCAGTCACTAGGACGGAGACATCTCATGAGTGGCAATCGCAACGACGACGAGCAGGAACAGGCACCCGCCGATGAACGGGAAGAGCGTTCCGACGATCGCGAACAGGAATTCGAGCGCAACACAGCGCCCAAACCTGCCACCACCACCAACCCGAGGATAAAGAGCACTTGAGGTTTCGGCGCGGAAAGCACCCATGACCCCTTTGGTCGTCGGCGTCACCAGCCACCGCGATATTCCCGCCGGCGAGGTCGAGCCGATCCGTCTTCGCGTGCATGCGTTCTTCGAGCGGCTGAAGAACGATTTTCCGGGCTTGCCGCTTGTGGTGCTTTCCGCGCTGGCCGAGGGAGGCGACCAGCTGGTCGCCGAAGAAGCCCTGGCGGCGGGTGCCCGTCTGGTAGCGCCGTTGCCGTTGCCGCGGGATCTGTACACCGACGACTTCAACGACCCGCAGGTGCGCGCCAACTTCGAACGCCTTTGCAGCCACGCCGAGGTGGTGCTGCTGCCGCGGCTGATGGAAAAGCCACGCCACGTGATCGGCCTGCCCGGGCAGGCGCGCGACCGCCAATACGCCACCACCGGCGTGTATATCGCCAGCCATTGCCACATCCTGCTAGCCATCTGGGATGGCAATGAGGCCGGGGGACTGGGCGGTACCGCCCAGATCGTGCACTACCATCTTACCGGCACGCCGCCGGGCCTGGTGGAACGCCATGTGCACGCGCGCCACGTACTTGGTGGCGGTGATGAGAGCCTGCTTTACCACATTGTGTGTTCGCGCGATGGCGACGGGGACGGAGACGATCCTGCACACGGACTCACGCCCTTGCAGGAAGGCTGGCGTACGACCGACGAGCCGGCATTCCAGCCGGATATGCCCGCGGAGTTCCGCCTGATGTTTTCGCGCATGGCCGAGTTCAACGACGAGTGCGCCCGGCATGCCGCCGTCATCGAGGCAGCGCCGCGCTCGATGCCCGGCACGCCTGGAAGTGCCACCGAAACGATCGATCGCGTATTCCACGCCGCCGATTGGCTTGCAGTGCATTTCCGGCGCCGCGTGGTGATGGCCCTGCGCCTGACCTACACCGTGGCGGCGCTGATGGGCATCGCGTTCACACTGTACGCCCACATGCCTGGCAACGACTCGCTGATTTATCTGTTCCTGGCGTTGTTCGCCACCGGCGGCGTGGTGGCGATCCTGGCCCACCGCCGCGGCTGGCATCGGAAATACCTTGATTACCGCGCGCTCGCCGAGGGCCTGCGCGTGCAGTCGTGCTGGCGGCGGGCCGGCATCTCGGCCAGCGCGGATCATGAGTTTGCGCACGACAATTTCCTTCAGAAACAGAACATCGAACTGGGCTGGATCCGCAACGTGATGCGCGCGGCAAGCCTGGATGCGTCGATCCATCCGGAACAACCCACCGATGCGGCGCTGGCTGCCGTGATCGCCGAGTGGGTGGGGGAATCGGGTAAGTCCGGCCAGTTGCACTACTACGAGGTCAAGACCGCCGAGCGCACGGGGCTGCACCACATCACCGAGATGATCGGTTCCACCAGCTTGTGGGGAGGCATCGCCATCAGCGTGTTCCTGGCGGTCTTCGCGCTGAAGCTGTCCGAACACGCCAAGGTAAGCCTGGTCACGGCCATGGCCGTGCTATCCATCGCCGCCGCCGTGCGCGAAGCCTACGCCTACCGCAAGGCCGACCGCGAACTGATTCGCCAGTACCGGTTCATGCAGCGGATCTTCGCCAGTGCGCGCGTAGCGCTCGATCGCGCGAAGGATCCAGGTACACAGCGCGCCATTTTGTTGTCGCTGGGCGATGCAGCGCTGACCGAACACGCCGAATGGACGCTGATGCAGCGCGAAAGGCAGGTGGAGCACAGCAAGCTTTGACGAATCAGGGCGGATGAACGAGGCGGCTTTCCACTCCCGCCGCGACCGATGCCGTGGGCGCGCACGCGGCAGACGGTCGGGATGTAGATCAGCTCATCGCGAGCAGCGAAGCATTCCCCAACGCCAGCCCGATCGCCGTGGCGGCAATGACGTCCGACGGATAGTGCAACCCCAGGATCACCCGCGATGCACCCACCAGCGCAGTGAACCCAATCAGCAACGGCGCCAGCACGGGGAAGTAATGCACCGCTACCACGGTAAAGCTCACCGCCTGCAGCGTATGGCCGGAGGGAAAGCTGAACTCATCCAGCGGCGGGATATGCGCGATCACACCCGGACAGTTGCGAAAGGGGCGGGGGCGGCGCGTCCAGCGCTTGAGCACGCGGTAGAGCTGCAGGGCGATCAGGCCGGTAATCAGCATCTGGCCTGCCGCCTGCATGCCGCGCCAACCGCCGGCAACGGCCAGGATGGCGATCAGGGAATACCAGAAGATGCCATCGCCAAGCCGGCTTACCACCCCGAAGAAGGCACCCACCGTGCTGCGTGTGCCCCAGCGGTTGGCAGCGAGGGTGACGCGGCGATCAAGCCGTTGCGGACGTGGCATGGTGCTCATGGCTGCGCTCCGTGACCAAACCTTTCAGAAGTCGTTCGAAATCGGCGATCACGGCGGCCGGCGCCAGTGACGACACCCCGTGCCGTGCTGCACGACCCATGGCATGCAACTGGCGCAGGTCACTGGCGACACACGCGGCGCAGTTGATGAAGCTTTTCTCGTTGCCGCTTTCGATGCGCACGCCGTTCACGCCATCGACCACGTGCTCGCGGGCGGCGCCCTCGTCGTAGGCCACTACGGGCACGCCCGCGGCCAGGGCTTCCAGTACGACGTTGCCGAAGGTTTCCGACAGGCTGGGAAAGATGAAGAGATCGGCGCTGGCAAAGTACGCGGCAAGGTCCTCGCCGCTGCGCATGCCGGCGAAGACGAAATCCGGGTGCGCTGCCTGTAGCGCGGTGCGCTCCGGACCGTCGCCCACCCACACGTAGAGTGCCTTCGGGTGGCGTTTTCTGGCGGCTTCGAAGGAGGCCAGGGCGAGCGGGAGGTTCTTCTCCGCGGCAATGCGGCCGACGTACAGCACCACCAGGGTGTCCTCGTCGGCACCCCACGAAGCGCGCAGCGTGTCGTCGCGCCGCGAGGGGTGGAAGAGTTCGGTGTCGACGGCCCGGCGTAGCAAACGCGAATTGACGATGCCCATGGCCTGGAGTTCCGCGGCCAGTCCACGGGTAGGTACCAGGGTAGCGTCTGCGCGGTTGTGGAAACGGCGCAGGTGCTTGCGTACCAGCGGGGTGAGCCATTTCACGCCATAGTGGCCGGCGTAGGCGTCGAAGCGGGTGTGAAAGCCGGTCGCCACCGGGATGCCCAGGCGGGTGGCGGCGCGCATTGCAGCCCAGCCCAGCGGGCCTTCGGTGGCCACGTACACCGCATCCGGACGGTCGCGCTTCCAGCGCGCCACCAGGCGGCTGGTGACCGGCAGGCCAAAACGCAGGCCTGGATAGCGCGGCAAGCCCAGGCCCGGGGTTTCCAACGATTCGATCCCGGGTTCGTCGGCGAAGGGCGCATGGCCCGGCTGGCGGGGGCGGACCAGGTCCACCGCATGGCCACGGGCGGCCATGCCTGCCGCCAGGCTATGGACGGTCAAGGCGACGCCGTTGACTTCCGGCGGGTAGGTTTCGGTAACGATGCCGATGCGCATGGCGCACTCCCTGCGGGCTTGCAGCATTCTTCGCCGCCCGCATGGCAGTGGGATGATGGGTCGATGACGGCCGCAAGACACCGCGGAACCGGCTAAAATCGACGGTCGCCCTCGATCGTGACCTTCGTGATGACCGTCCGTACCCGTTTTGCCCCCAGCCCCACCGGATTCCTGCACATCGGCGGTGCCCGCACGGCCCTGTACTGCTGGCTGGAGGCCCGCCGCCGTGGTGGCGATTTCATCCTGCGCGTCGAGGACACCGACCGCGAGCGTTCCACCGATGAAGCGGTCCAGGCCATCATCGACGGCATGACCTGGCTGGGCCTCGTTCACGACGAAGGCCCGATCTACCAGACCCATCGCATGGACCGTTACCGCGAGGTGGCGGAAAAATTACTGGCCGAGGGCAAGGCGTATTACGCCTACGAGACCAAGGAAGAAATCGAGGCCATGCGCGAGGCGGCCATGGCGGCCGGCCTGAAGCCCCGTTACAACGGCTATTACCGCGACCGCGCCGAGCCCCTCCGCGACGACCCGAACCGGGTGATCCGCTTCCGCAACCCGTCGGAAGGCTCGGTGGTGTTCGACGACAAGGTCAAGGGCCGCATCGAATGGAGCAACACGGAGCTCGACGATTTCGTGATCGTCCGCTCCGATGGCTTTCCCACCTATAACTTCGCCGTGGTGGTGGACGACATCGACATGGGTATCACCGAGGTGATCCGTGGCGACGATCACGTCAACAACACGCCGCGCCAGATCAACGTGTACCACGCACTGGGCGCGCCGGTGCCGGAATTCGCGCACCTGCCGATGATCCTTGGCCCCGATGGCCAGAAGCTCTCCAAGCGCCACGGCGCTGTGGGTGTGATGCAATACCGGGACGACGGCTTCCTGCCGCATGCGTTGCTCAACTATCTGGTACGCCTGGGCTGGTCCCACGGCGATCAGGAGATTTTCTCAGTCGAGGAAATGACGGGCCTCTTCGACATCAGCGATGTGAACAAGGCGGCCTCGCGTTTCGACGTCACCAAGCTGTCGTGGCTGAACCAGCAGTACCTCAAGCACGACAACCCGGCCGATATCGCCGCGGAGTTCACCTGGCATCTGCAGCAGGCGGGCATTGATCCATCCGCGGGTCCGGCACCCGCGGACGTGATCGTGGCCCTGCGCGATCGCGTACAGACATTGAAGGAAATGGCCGAGCGCGCACGCACATGGTACGCACCGATTACCGAGTGGGATCAGAAAGCCGTGGACAAACACCTGCGCAACGACACCGCGGTGCCGGTGTTGAACGCTTCCCGCGACGCCCTGGCGTCGCTGCCTGAGTGGACGCCTGAAGCGATCCACGGCGTGGTCGAGGCGGTGGCGGCGAAGCTTGAACTGGGCATGGGCAAGGTGGCGGCCCCGCTTCGGGTGGCCATGACGGGCACCCAGGTATCGCCGTCGATCGAACACACGGTGTACCTGGCCGGCAGGGAAGGGGCGCTGGCACGCATCGACGACGCCATTGCCCGTAGCGGCGCCTGACCCCATATTCAGCCCACAGCGACTGACCAGGCGAGCATTTGGACGAGCTTCTCGCGCGGATGATGCATGGCGTAGACCCGGACGATCCGGGCGCGTTCCTGCATATCTTCGCCAACCTGATGGCGATGGTGCCCTGGTTCTGGCTTACGGTGTCTTCCGTGGTCTGCGTGGCCGTAGGCGCCTGGATTGGCCATCGTCGCGGCCAGGTGTGGCTGGGCGCCGCCTGGGGCGCTACCTTGGGCCCCATTGGATGGTGGTTTGCCTGGCGGATGAAGCCGCTGCCGCCGCCGTTGCCGCGTCCGGCGTATGATCGGCGCAAGGAGTGAACCTTGAACAGCAAGCCTTCAGAACACCAGCACCACCACGACGACCCCATCGGCTTCGTGCGTGCGGTGGAAACCGCCAGCAACGAGCGTGGGCTGCGCCTGACGCCGCTACGCCGCGAGGTACTGCAACTGGTGGCACGCGCGGGCAAGCCGGTGAAGGCCTATGACCTCCTGGACAGCCTGCGCGACACCCACGGCAATGCAGCACCGCCCACCGTCTATCGCGCGCTCGATTTCCTGCTCGAGAACGGCTTCATCCACAAGCTCGAGTCGATCAACGCCTACGTTGCCTGCCACCATCCGGCCGAACAGCACCAGGTGCCCTTCCTGATCTGTGACGTTTGTGACGGTGCCCAGGAAGTGTGCGATCCGCGCGTGGCTGAACTCATCGAAGCCCAGGCACGCACCTTCGGTTTCACGCCGCAGGGGCAGACGGTGGAAGTGCATGGGGTTTGCAAGAACTGTCGGTAGATCGTTCTTTGTAAAGAATCCGCGAGTAGGGAAATTCCTGCATCGATTCGGCTCATTTTCTGAATGTGCAGTGCGAAGTCGTCCGTGCATAATCACATCGTGCCAAGGCGTGCAGGCCATGGCGGCAACGATGATGGATAACACGGAACTCTTGTGCCAAATGATTTCATTCCCGTCAGCGATGGTTCATCGGCTCATCGATCGATCTATGTACCCCTCGAGATAGCGCAGCTTGATACGCGGGTGACCAGGCTTGAAGTGATAACCGAGGGCATCTCTTCACGATTTGACGAGCACAAGATCGAGTTCCGGGATTTCCGGACTGAAGTGTATGCCCGGTTTGACAAGATCGACGATCGATTCGAGAAACTCGATGCAAAGTTTGAGGATCGATTCGAGAAGCTCGACGCAAAGTTCGAAGATCGCTTCGAGAAGCTCGACGCAAAGTTTGAGGATCGCTTCGAGAAGCTCGATGCAAAGTTCGAGGATCGATTCGGGAAGTTCGATGCAAAGTTCGAACGTGTCAACGGGAGGTTCGAACAATTTCGCGTCCACGCACGCTCAGACTTCCACTTACTCTTCGGAAGCCTGATCGCCTCGGTGCTTGGCCTTGCGGGAATGATGGCCAAGGGATTCGGCTGGTTCTGAGGCACTGTCGATCTTTCTACGTCCGGAGGGCGGCAAACTCGCTACCTTGAGCCTCGCCAAGACGGCCTCCTTTGCCGATGTGTTCCAGGTACGAGTTTGTCGATGACATCGCCGGCATAGCTGGCCAGGACGATTGCCAGCCCACCCATGATCTGCCCTGAGCTGAGAAGCTCGTTTAGGAAGTACCAGGCCATGAGCGCAGCGAACAGGGGCTCGGAAAGCTCCAGCAGCTGGACCTTGCTCGCCCCGATTCGCGTGACGGCGGCGGTGGTGAGGAAATATCCAAGGATCGTTGGGAACATGGCAAGCCAAATCAACATGCCCCACGCGTCAAAGCTCGGGATTCTAGCTCCGCCAACGATGTACTCCGGAAGCAGGAAAATCGTGCCCCATACCATCATGCCGAAGATATCTTCCAGTCGTGCTTTCAGGGCGAATCGCTGCGCGATCACCATGTATGTGCCGTAGCCAACTCCCGCGATGGCTCCGAGCAGACATCCCGCTGCGGCACTGAAGGACAGGTATTTTGGCATCAGCAGAAATACTCCCGCCGAGCAAAGTCCGATGGCGATGGCCCTTCCCACGGTCATTCGCTGGCTTAGCATGAATATGGTCAGTCCCTGCGTGGCCACTGTGGCACCGGCCAAGAACATGAGGACCACCGTCGCTACCGACTCAAGCCTGTACGCACGAACCTCGAAGGAATTCATGACGAATACGCCGAAGAAACCGGCAGCGGCCAGAATGGGGGAACGGAACACGTTCCGTATGCTCTGACGCAGCGTAGCGTTTGCCCACAGGAATATCGCCAGGATGACGACTGCCAGGAAACATTTGTAAAAGGCAATGGCTGAGCTTTCAAGGGCCATCCTTGCTGACAGCGTGATGAAAACGCCCACGGACCCATTGATGACGGCGGCAAGGAGTGCAAATCCCAGGCCTGACAAGTGTCGGCGCGTCTTCTCCATGATCGTCCTTCGTCTCTGGATGAAAGCCCTGTGCCAGTTGGCGCCACGCCTGAGCCGATTCACGCGCTGCCGCGCAGGGTAGGTCGATCAATTCGAATTCGCTTACTGGAATCGATCACGCTTAAGACGAAAGGTACGGTTTGAACAATTTCCCACCTGAAAGTCCGCCCGCTGGACGATCAGGCGCTTAAGGTGATCAGCGAAAAGAAACAGGGCGCGGCGTCACGCCGCGCCCTGTGGGGTTCGCCGCCGTGGAGGGTGCGTCGGGAGGGGATGACGCCGTCGGCGAACGGTGGCCGCTTGCGGGCCATGCATGGGAACGGGGCAGGGTGGGATCGGTTGACAGACGTATAGACGTCCGAATGAACTTTCGATGGCGCAAGAACCCATGGATTTGCACCCGGGTCAAACAGGGCTTGCATTGCGGACGTTATAAAGTAACAATATGTCTCCCATGCGGCCTACCTATGCCATTGTCTCCATGAATCAGTCGCCCGAGCTGCCCGAGCCGGAAGTCCGCAAGCGTTGGTGGCACCTGGCCGATCGCCTTGGGGCAACGGCATCTTTCCTGTGTGCCGTCCACTGCGCCGCGTTGCCCTTCGTACTGGTCTTCCTGCCCTTGCTGGGACTCCAGTTCCTGGCCAGCCATACCTTCGAGAAGGGTTTCGTGCTGTTTGCCTGCCTGCTGGCCACGATCACGCTTCTGGGCGGCTACCGTCGACACCGCCGGCGCCTGGCGCTCGGATTGGTTCTTCCGGGCCTGTTGCTACTGATTGCCGGCATCACCGTGCTTCACGATACCGGGTCGTTGTTGCTGCATAGCGTGCTGGTAACCTGCGGCGGACTGCTGGTGGCCTCAGCGCACTTCGTGAACCTGCGATTCGACCGTGTCCATGTGCACGGTCCCACGTGCGCACACTGAACCGTTCGCCGCGCCTGCGATTGTGTAACGCGCACCGCGGTTCCTAGCATTGCCCCATGGCACATTCCCACGCCCACGATCATCACCGACACGGCCACGGTTCCGCGGCGGGCGGCATGTCCACCCAGCGGAAGCTCCTGATCGCCTTCGTGCTGACCACCGTGATGATGGTGGTGGAGGCCTTTGGTGGCCTGTGGTCCGGTTCGCTGGCCCTGCTCGCCGACGCGGGCCACATGCTGGTGGATGCGCTGGCCATGTTGCTGGCCTTCTGTGGCGCATGGTTTGCCACACGCCCGGCCGATAAGAAGCGGACCTTCGGCTATGGGCGCATGGAGGTACTTGCCGGGTTCGTCAATGCGCTTACCCAGTTCGTGCTGATCGTGTTCATCGCCTACGAGGCGGTGCAGCGACTGTTTTCACCGACCCCCATTCTTTCCGGTGTGATGTTGATCGTGGCGGTGATCGGTCTTGCCGTTAACGTACTGGTGCTAAGTACCCTGCACGGCCACGACAAGGACGACGTCAATGTCGCCGGTGCCAGCCTGCACGTGCTCGGCGACCTCCTGGGTTCCGTGGCCGCCATCGTCGCAGCGCTGGCCGTGCGCTGGCTGGGTTGGTTATGGGCCGATCCCGTGCTTTCGGTGCTGGTATGCCTGCTTATCCTGCGCAGTGCCTGGATGCTGCTGCGTCGTTCCTCGCATATCCTGCTCGAAGGAACGCCTGAGGGCGTAAAACCTGAGGATGTCGAGGTGGTGCTGAAGGCCGCCGATCCGGGTATTGCCGATATCCATCATGTGCATGTCTGGCAGGTAGCCAGCGGCTCACGCATGGCAACGCTCCACGCCGAAGTCCATGAAGGGGCCAGTGCGGCGGCGGTGCTCGATGCCATCAAGCGCACTCTGCTGGACCGCTACGGCATTGGCCATGCCACGGTTCAGATCGATCCGGGCCCCTGTCCGGACATGGATGAGCCCTGCGGGGGCCGCGCACAGCCTTGACCGGATTGGCGAAATTTCCCCGCCCTTGCGCTTTGGCGGCCGGCTGATAAGCTGGTCGACCATCAACACATTAAATTCTAAGGAGTTTCCCATGGGTAAGGGCGATCGCAAGACCCGTCGCGGCAAGACCTACCGCGGCAGCTACGGCAATAACCGTTCGCATACCGTCGTGGCCCCCGCCGTTGCCGGCAAGCCGGCCGTGGTGACCAAGCCCGCCGCCGTGAAGAAGGCCGCCCCGGCGCGCAAGAAGTCCGCCTGACCCATCGGTGCACTGCTGGACGAGAAAACCCCGCCGTCGGCGGGGTTTTTGTTTGGATGTCGGCAAAAGCGCCGTTAACGGACCGCGGTGGGATCGAAATGGGGATTCTGGATCAGGCCAAGGCGATTGCCGAAGGGGTCGGCCAGTGACGCCACGCGGATATCGCCGCCTACCTCGGTGACCGGCTCAATCTCCTTCGCGCCGAGGTCGAGCGTGCGCCTGAACGCTACATCGATATCGGCGACGGCCCAATAGGCCTGCACGCCGGCGGTGGAAGGCTCACCGTCGGGCACCAGGCCCAATTCGAACCCGCCCACCGAGAAACCGACATAGAACGGCTGGTCGAAGTAAGGTTCGGCATCGAGCAGCTTCGCGTACCAGGCCTTGGCAGCGGCAATATCCCGCGTCGGATAGATAACGGTGCGTAGACCGACAAGCATAGGTGGTTCCTTGTTGATGGCGACGATTGAGCCGGATCAGGCGTGTTCGTCATATTGCGGCAGGTTGTCGGTGATCTCATGCCAGGGCGCTTTCGAACCCACGAAGATATGGTGGGCGGGACGGATCGCGGGGGCGTCGATAAGCGTGCCCATCGCCACGTGCACGTATGCGCCTTCCCGCACTACGGAATAAAGCAATGAACCGCAGGTCGCGCAATGCGTGTCGTTGCAGTCGACGTCACCGACAATCTTTAGCTGCTCGTTACCGCTGGTGGGCGTCAGTTTCGCGCGCTCGATGCCAGCGAAGGGTTTGAATGCCGATCCCGTGGTGCGCCTGCAGTTGGAGCAGTGGCAATAGGCTGCATAGAGGAATTCGTCGGCGACAGCATAGGTTGCCGCGCCGCAGTAGCACGACCCGGTGAGCCTTTTTTTCGTGGCATGATTGTTCGTTGCCATGGTGTGGTTCACGTCGTGGATGGTCTACGGGAAAGCTTAGCCGACGTTCCACCGCAGTGTTAGGCTTAGGTCATGACCGCCTATATAGCCTTGCTGAGAGCCGTAAACGTCGGTGGTACCGGCAAGTTGCCCATGGTCGAATTGAAAGCCATGTGTGAGGAAGCCGGGTTCGCAAACGTGACCACCTACATCGCGAGCGGCAACGTGGTTTTTACCTCGCGTGCGGCGGAAAGATCGGTCAAGGCAAAACTCGAGGAAGCACTCACCGCCTACGCCGGCAAGCATGTCGGGGTGATGGTGCGTACCGCGGCGGAGATGGCGGCCGTGGCAAAGGCCAATCCTTTCAGCCAAGAAGCAGGCAACCGCGTGGTCGCGATCTTCCTTGATGGCAAGCCACCCGCGGACGCGGTCAGCGCCGCAACAGGCGCGACGGACGAAAAGCTTGCGGCGGGTGTGCGGGAAATCTATGTTCACTACGGCGAAGGCATGGCCCATTCGAAGCTGAAGATTCCCGCCGCGAAGAACGGCACGGCGCGCAACATGAATACAGTGGCCAAACTCGCGGAGATGGCCAGCGCCCTCGACGCCGGTTGATTCACTGGTTGATGACTACCTTAAGACACGCCGGCGAGGTGCGTGCAGGTCAGCGTGTCACCCACCACCAGGCCCTTGCCGGGACGCTCGATCAGCCAGTCCAGCTGGAATTCGCCCGACGACACCGGTGAGTAGACGAACTGCTGGGCAGGCTGGCCATCGACTAGCGTCCAGGCAAGTTTGCCGCCAACCTGTCCGGGTGAGTGGAAGGTTCGCATGCCACCGGATGAGTCGACGATGCCGGCGACCCACTGGCCCGCCTTCGCGTCGAAGGCCCATGTTTCAACCGAATGATAATTCCCCAGGGTTGGAACGTCGTCCTGTGTTTTGATGATGCCCTTGCCGGCCAATGCGCGTGTAAACGACACCGTGGAGGCGATGGGCTTGTTGCTCGAAGCGAAATGGCCCTCGCAGGCCCAGTGGCCGATGTACGGGGCGAAGAGGGCGGCATCCCCAGGCGAATCCGTTGCTGCATGGCCGACGCCGGCCGCAGCCAGGACAGCGAGGCCGACGGCCACCGGGTAGCGACTCATTGATAGTCTGATCATCGATAACACCGCGCGTGGCCTGGTACTCCAAATTAATGCGGGGCGCAGGTCGCACGCAGTGCTGGAAGTCAGGGACACCGTGCCGGGCTGGTCAGGCCAGGCGGCGCCCAGCCACATGGCTTTGCCGCAAAAGCGGGCCGCCGATCCAATAGCACAGCTCGGCCGGATCACGCACGTTCCACACCGCGATGTCCGCGCGCTTGCCCGGCTCAAGCGTACCTCGGTCACTTAAGCCCAGGGCGCGGGCGGCATGCACGGTGACGCCGGCGAGGGCTTCTTCGGGTGTCATGCGGAACAGCGTGCAGGCCATCCCCGCCGCCATCCGAAGCGACAGCAATGGCGACGTGCCGGGATTGCAGTCGGTCGCTACGGCCATCGGCACGCGATGTTCCCGCAGGGTGTCCAGTGGGGGCAGTTTCGTCTCGCGCAGCGCGTAGAAGGCACCAGGCAACAACACGGCGACCGTCCCGGCATCGGCCATGGCGCGCACGCCCGATTCAGACAAGTGCTCCAGGTGATCGGCCGACAGCCCGCCGAACTCGGCCACCAGTGCCGCGCCGTCCATGTCGGAAAGCTGCTCGGCGTGTAGCTTCACCGGTAAGCCAAGCGCTTGGGCGCGTTCGAATACCCGGCGCGTTTCCTCGCGATCGAAACCGATCCCCTCGCAGAAGGCATCCACCGCATCCACCAGGCCCTCGGCAGCCAGCAGAGGCAGCATTTCGTCGCAGACCTTGTCGACATAACCTGCGCGGTCGTCCTTGTGCTCGGCGGGCAGGGCGTGCAGGCCGAGGAAAGTAGTACGCACGCAAACGCCCAGTTGCACGCCCAGTTCGCGCGCCACGCGCAGCATGCGCCGCTCGGCCGGCAAGTCCAGGCCATAGCCGGACTTGATCTCCACCGTGGTCACGCCATCGGCGATCAGGGCGCGCGCACGCGGGGCGCTTTGGGCAAACAGTTTCGCCTCGGTTGACTCCCGAACGGCCCGCACGGTAGACGCGATGCCGCCCCCGGCACGAGCGATTGCTTCGTAGCTTTCGCCCTTCAGCCGCATGTCGAATTCCTGGGCGCGGTTGCCACTGAACACCAGGTGGGTGTGGCAATCGATCAGCCCGGGTGTTACCAGCCCGCCATCGAGGTCGAGCACATGCTCAGCCAGTTCCATCGGCCGGCCGGGCAGGTCGCCCGATGGCCCACAAAAGGCGATGCGCCCATCCGCCCACGCCAGCGCGCCGCGCTCGACCAGGCCATACGGCTCGTTTCCGGCAAAGGTTGCCAGGCGGGCGTTTACCAGCAATGTGTCCCAGCGTTGTGTCATGGCGTGTTCGTCCAGGCGCTTTCCACCGTGCGCTCGCCCTGCCGGTCGAGCGCCCCGCCAAAATACGTCATTGAGGGTTCAAGTAGCCTCAGTATTGCGCGTCCAGCGCACTTCATAAAGGTCGAATCGACGGTCCTTCAGGTTGGTCACGGCGCCGGAGTTGCGCGCGCGCGCCAGGTTCTCAAGGCGAAGGTCGGCGAAGAGTACCGTCTCGGTATTGGGCGTGGAGTCCGCGGCGATGCCATCGCGGGCGAAGGGCAGGTCGCTGGGAGTAAGGATGCAGCTTTGTCCATACTGGATGTCGAAGTTGTTCACGCCGGGAAGGTTGCCGACGTTGCCCGATAGCACCACGTAGCACTGGTTCTCGATGGCGCGGGCCTGCGAACAGTAGCGCACGCGCAGGTAGCCTTCGCGAACGTCCGTGCAGAAGGGCACGAACAGGATCAACGCGCCCTGGTCGGTCAGGTGCCTTGCTACTTCCGGGAACTCGGAGTCGTAGCAGATCATCACCCCGATCGGGCCGCAGTCGGTGTTGATCATCGCCGCCGACTCCCCGCCGGTGACATTCCACACGTTGCGTTCGCTCGGCGTGGGATGGAGTTTTTCCCGCTCGTGGATGGAGCCGTCACGCAGGCACACATAGCAGACGTTGTGGATGTCGCCGTTGGGCATCCGCGTGGGATGCGAGCCGCCGATGATGTTGATGTTGAAGTTCACCGCCAGTCGCTGGAAGAGTTCACGCACCTGCGGGGTGTATTCGGAAAGCCTGCGGATCGAATCCACCGGGGAAAGCTCCGCGTTCTCGATGGAAAGAAGCTGCAGCGTGATGAGCTCGGGGAAGGTGACGAAGTCGGCGTCGTAGTCGGCGGCGATGTCGACGAAATATTCCACTTGCATGGCAAATTCTTCAAACGAGGAAATACGTCGCTGCATGTATTGCACCGATGCCACGCGCACCGTGTCCGGGAGCGCCCGGGGTTGAGATACGGTGGGGATATCCGGATGGTCATGCAGGCGCGGGTTGCGCCAGACCAGGTGCGCGGCATAGCCAAGCGATTCATGGTCGGACGGTACATATTCGCGCAGCAGGCCAACCATCTCGAAGCCGTTGCGAAGCTGGAAGCTCAGGGTAAGGTCGCGGCGTGCGCCATCCACCACGGCCTGGACGTATTTCTCGGCCGTTCCGTAACGCTGCAGGTTGCGTGCAAGGCCGGGGATGCGGCCGCCGAAGACGATGCCGCGAAGCTTGAGGTCCATGCACAGGCGTTTGCGGGCCTGGTAGAGGCGCTGGCCGATGCGCATGCCGCGGAAGTCCGGGTGTACGACCACTTCCATGCCGTAGAGCCAGTTGCCCTTCGGATCGTGGCGCGAGGCGAACCCGCCGCCGGTGACCTGCATCCAGGTGTGGGGCGCCAGGGCTACCGCTTCGGCGATCCGGAAGGTAGCGCAGTAGCCGACGATGGTGCCCTCGTATTCCACGACGAACTGGCCTTCGGGGAAGTGCGACTGCTGGGCCTGGAGCATGGCGGCGGAATGGCCCCACTCGGCGGTGTAGACCCGCGCGGTGAGCGCCACCAACTGGGGTACGTCGGCAGGGCGGGCCTCGCGAAGCTGCAGTTGCGGTCCGTCGGTCGGACGCGTGCCGGTGGCGGCGTGATCGGTCATGGGAGAGCTGCCTGCGTGGGGGAGAGGGCGGCACACGGCCCATGCTGCCGATCCGGCCGTGAAGAAATCCTGTCACGCTGCGTTTGAAGCGACAAGCTTCGCTTGCCGGGAAGCCAACGGGCGGTGCATTGCGTACCATGGCCGCCTGGGCGTGGCGCGGGCCGCGCAGTCCATCATGGAGCGCCATGTCGTTGTCAACCTATCGTGCCGACTACGCCTGGCAAGGCCATCGCTGGTGCCAGGACACCGTGCTTGACGTGCGCGATGGGCACTTCGTGATCGATGACCAGGCAGTGGCAAACGGGTCATCGACCCGGCTGGGCAAGTATGTGCTGCCCGGCATGCCCAACCTGCATTCGCACGCTTTCCAGCGCGCCATGGCCGGCATGGCCGAGCGTCGCGGGCCCGGTGACGACAGTTTCTGGACCTGGCGTGAGGCCATGTACGGATTCGCCCAGCGTATCGGCCCGGACGACCTCAAGGCCATCGCCGCGCAGCTTTACGTGGAAATGCTCCAGGCCGGCTATACCCACGTATGCGAGTTCCACTACCTGCATCATCAACCCGACGGTTCGCCATGGTCCGATCCAGCGGCGATGTCGCAGGCGATTGTGGAGGCGGCGGAAGAGGCCGGCATCGGCTTGACCTTGCTGCCCGTGCTGTACATGACCGGGGGTTTCGATGGCCGGCCGCTGGGTGAACGCCAGCGGCGTTTCGGCCACACGGTGGACGCTTACCTGCGTCTTGTCGATTCGCTGCGCGCCGGCGATGGCACGCGCAAGACTACCGGTGTAGCCCTGCACTCGCTTCGCGCCGTGCAGCCCGACGCCATCCAGGCCGTGCTGGGTGCTATTGCGCGGGAGATGCCCGTGCACATCCACATCGCCGAGCAGGTGCCGGAAGTGGACGAATGCCTGGCATTGCGAGGCTGCCGTCCCGTGCAATGGCTGCTCGATAGCGTTGCAGTGGATGCGCGGTGGTGCCTGGTGCATGCCACGCACCTTGATTCCGGCGAAACACGCGCCCTGGCGCAATCGGGCGCGGTGGCGGGCCTTTGCCCCACCACCGAGGCCAACCTCGGCGATGGACTTTTTCCCCTGGCGCCCTTCATCGACCAGGGCGGCGTGCTGGGTATCGGTTCGGATTCCCATATCTCCGTTTCGCCGGTAGAGGAACTGCGCTGGCTGGAGTACGGCCAACGCCTGGTGGCGCGGCAGCGCAACGTGGCCGCCCGCCAGGCGGGCCAGAGCGTGGGCGAATCGTTGTTCGAGCGGTCCCTGGCCGGTGGGGCCGCCGCCTCGGGAACGACCATCGGCACGATTGCCCATAAAGCGCGGGCCGACCTGATCGTCCTGGACGATACCTCGCCGTTACTGATGGCGCGCGACCCTGGCCATGCCATGGACAGTTTCATCTTCTCAGGCAACGTGCCTCTCGTGCGCGATGTGATGGTGGCGGGGCGTTGGGTGGTCCGCGACGGCCAGCACATCGAGCAGTCGCGTATCACCGACCGCTACCGCCGCACCGTGGAAAGACTCAAGGCATGAGCCGCTCGGGGCGCGCGATTGTCCTGGCCCTGGTCTCGGCTCTTTTCTTCACCATGACCTACGTGCTCAATCGCGCCTCGGTTGGAAACGGCGGGGCGTGGCAGTGGACGGTGATCCTGCGCTACGTGTTTACCTTGCCGTTCCTCGGCCTGGCATTGCCTTTTGCCGGTGGCCTGGGTGGCTTGCCCAGCGAACTTCGGCAGCACCCGCGGGCGTGGCTGATGTGGAGCACGGTAGGTTTTGTGCTGTTCGGCATGCCGTTGACGTGGGCTGCAAGCAGCGGCCCTTCGTGGCTCATTGCCGGCAGTTTTGGTGCCACGGTGCTGGCAGGGCCTTTGCTTGCGCCTTTCATTTATCACGATGAGCGTCGCCGCGTGGCGTGGCACGCACTGGCCGTGGGCGTGGTGATCCTTGCCGGGATACTTGCCCTGCAGTGGGGGCATGCAGGCGGCCATCTTGATGCCCGCGCCTGGTGGGCGGTGGCGGCGGTGGTGTTCTCGGCATTTGCTTATCCATTGGGTAACCGCATGGTGCTGTTGCACCTGGAGCGTACAGGCACATCGATGGGTGCCTTGCAGCGCGCCTTCGGCATGACGTTATCCAGTTGGCCGGCATGGCTGGTGGTGACCGTGGTGACATGGTGGACGATCGGACCTCCGACCCTACGCGTGGCGCTGTTGGCCGCCGGCGTGGCCTTGTCGTCAGGAGTGGTCGCCACCGCGCTGTTCTTCAAGGCAACGCACATGGTGGGCCGGCGGCCGGTGGCGCTGGCGGCAGTGGAGGCCATGCAGGCGGCGGAATTGTTGTTTGCCACGGTGCTGGGCGTTTGCTTCCTTGGTGAATCGTTCCCCCATGGCATCGCCGCGTGGGGCGCGGTAGCGATCGTGCTAGGCATCGCCGCCTTCAGCTGGATCACCGCCCGCGAAGAAGTTCCCCTGGTCGAGGGCGATCGCGGAGCCTGACCTGCGACTTTTCGCCAGGGCATGGTCGGCGCGCACGGCGGTAGCGTGGAGGCCTTGCCGGGAACCGGCGGGGAGACCACCATGCGCATCATGCTTTCCCTGGGCGAGCCCCCGCAATTCACGACATGAGCGATTCTGCGCCAAGAATCCTGGTAATCGACGATGAACCGCAGATCCGGCGGTTCCTCGACATCGGCTTGCGCGCGGAGGGCTACACCGTGATCACCGCCGCTACCGCTGAAGAAGGATTGGCCCAGGCGGCCACCCAGCAGCCGGACCTGGTAATCCTGGACATCGGCCTGCCAGATCGTGACGGCCACGAGGTATTGGCGGAGTTGCGCCAGTGGACCCAGGTACCGGTACTGATGCTGAGCGTTCGCGATGGTGAGCGCGAGAAGGTGCATGCGCTGGACCACGGTGCGAACGATTACATGACCAAGCCGTTCGGTATCCAGGAGCTGATGGCACGCCTGCGCGTGCTCCTTCGTAACCGCGGAGCGGAACCTGCCGCCCCCCCGCGCTACGATGACGGCCACCTCGTGGTGGACCTGGCTCGTCGCGAAGTGTTCCTCGATGGCAATTCGCTGGCGCTTACGCGCAAGGAGTATGCGGTGCTGGCGCACCTTTTGCGCCATGCCGGACGGGTGGTCACCCAGCAACAGTTGTTGCGGGAGATATGGGGCGCGACGCATGCGCAGGATACCCATTACCTGCGTATCGTCATGGGTCGCCTGCGGCACAAGCTCAACGACGATGCCGCCGCGCCGCGCTGGCTGAAGACTGAACCAGGCGTGGGATATCGGTTCGTGGGCGGCGCCCCGGCTTAAATTCCGGCCGGGCCGATCACGGCGATTGTGCGGGTGCCGCCAATGCCGGCTGCAACGGTGCCAGGCTGCCATCGTTGGGCAGCGGCTGCAGGCCGAGCAGGTGCATGACCAGGTCGTAGACATCCACGTTGGGGAATTCACCGATGGTCACGCCGCGGCCGAAGGACGGCCCGTTGGCGATGAACAACGCCCGCATCGATGGATCGGCATTGTCGTATCCGTGCTGGCCCAGTGACATCGGGTCCTTCCGCTTGGCCAGCGCGGCCTTGGTGGTGACCTGCCAGCCCACGTCGGGCAGGCAGACAATCGCCGGCACACGCTCGTGGTGGCCATAGTCAAAGCGTGCGGGAATATCCGCCTTTCGCCAGCAGGCCATGTGCTCGTGCGGGGCAAGCAACGCAGCTTGTGCCCTGGTGAAGTCATGCCCGGCCAGCGGGTTGAAGCTTGGCAAGGTTCCGGTGGCGACCACGTCGACGGTGGAAGGATCCACGATGTCGTCGACCAGGATCACCTGGTTGGCAGGGGTGGCGGCCATGCCGTGGTCGGACACCACAATCAGGTCGACGCTCCCCAGCAGGTTCCGTTGCCCAAGGCCGGCGATGAGGTGCGCCATAACATGGTCGGTCTCGGCGATGGCCTGGTCCACTTCTTTGGAATCAGGTCCGAACTTGTGGCCCTGGTGGTCCACCGCATCGAAGTAGAGCGTTGCAAGGCGCGGGCGTTGAGCAGGCGGGACGTCGAGCCATGCCAACAGCTGGTCGACACGCGCGTCGGGCTTCAGTTTGCCGTCCCACGGCAGGTAGTGGGTGGGCCTGATGCCTTCGATCGCCGCTTCCGAGCCTGGCCAGAACATCGTTGCCGCGCGGATGCCATGACGCTCCGCGGTGACCCATACAGGTTCGGCATCTTCCCACCAGCGTCCATCGGCGACAGCCGCGCGTTTGGCCATGGAAAAGCGGCCCAGGGCGGGATCGACCATCGTGTTGTTGACGATACCGGAATGGTCTGGAACTTTGCCGGTGACGATGGCGTAGTGGTTGGGGAAGGTCAGCGACGGGAACGACGGCTGCATGGCGGTGGCATGGACGCCGGTGGCAGCGAGCTTTTCCAAGGTGGGGCTCAAGTGCCGGTCGAGGTAGTCGGCGCGATAGCCATCGATGGACACCAGCAGCACGATGCGCTCCTTCGCCGGGGCAGGCGCTGGGGTCGGCGGCGTTGTGGCACAGCCGGAAAGCAGGGCCACGGCAAGGAGCAGGCAGGGAATATTTTTCATACGGGGCAGGGCGGGAACGGCGGAAGACCTCCCATCATGGCAAATTCCCATGACGGCTTCACGGCATGCTGCGCCATGCCTTTCCCTGGGCAGAGCGCCCCCCGCATAATCGGAAGCTTACGCATCGCGCCGAGGGCATCATGACCGCACCCACCCGCATCGACACCACCCGCATCGTCCGTGCCCCGCGCGGCACACACTTAAGCTGTCGCAGCTGGCTTACCGAGGCGCCGTTCCGCATGCTGCAGAACAACCTCGATCCGGACGTGGCGGAGAACCCTGCGGAACTGGTGGTTTATGGCGGCATTGGCCGGGCAGCGCGTAACTGGGAATGCTTCGACGCCATCCTGCGTGCCCTGCGCGAGCTGCGGGACGACGAAACCCTGCTGGTGCAATCGGGCAAGCCCGTGGGCGTGTTTCCCACCCACGGCGACGCCCCTCGCGTGCTGATCGCCAATTCCAACCTGGTGCCGGCCTGGGCCAATTGGGAACACTTCAACGAGCTCGATCGCAAGGGCTTGATGATGTATGGCCAGATGACCGCAGGTTCCTGGATCTACATCGGCTCGCAGGGCATCGTGCAGGGTACCTACGAGACCTTCGTCGAAATGGGCCGCCAGCACTACGGCGGAAGTCTTGCGGGCAAGTGGGTCCTCACCGCGGGCCTGGGCGGCATGGGTGGCGCACAGCCACTTGCGGCAAGCCTTGCCGGTGCATCGTCGCTCACCATTGAATGCCAGCAGAGCCGCATCGATTTCCGCCTGAAAACCCGTTATGTCGACGAGCAGGCCACCGATCTCGACGACGCGCTGGCGCGGATCGCGAAGTACACCGCGGCAGGTGAGGCAAAATCCGTGGCGCTGCTTGGCAACGCCGCCGACGTGTTGCCCGAGCTGGTGCGCCGCGGCGTGCGGCCGGATGCCGTCACCGACCAGACCAGCGCGCATGACCCGGTGAATGGTTACCTGCCCACTGGCTGGACGGTGGAGGAATGGTTCGAGCGGAGGAAGTCCGAGCCCGAGGCCACCCGTGACGCGGCGATGCGTTCCATGCGCACCCACGTGGAAGCCATGCTGGCCTTTCATGCCCAGGGCGTACCCACCTTCGACTATGGCAACAACATCCGCCAGATGGCCAAGAACGAGGGGCTTTCCAACGCATTCGACTTCCCCGGCTTCGTTCCGGCATTCGTGCGGCCGCTGTTCTGCCGCGGCATCGGACCATTCCGCTGGGTGGCGCTCTCAGGCGATCCGGAAGACATCTACAAGACCGACGCCAAGGTCAAGGAACTGATCCCCGACGACACCAACCTGCATCGCTGGCTGGACATGGCCCGCGAACGCATCAGCTTCCAGGGCCTGCCCGCGCGCATCTGCTGGGTGGGCCTGGGTGTCCGCCACAAGCTTGGCCTTGCCTTCAACGAGATGGTTCGCAACGGTGAACTGAAAGCGCCCGTGGTGATTGGTCGTGACCACCTTGATTCAGGTTCCGTTGCCAGCCCCAACCGCGAGACCGAAGCCATGCGCGATGGCAGCGACGCGGTAAGCGACTGGCCGCTGCTGAACGCCATGCTTAACGTGGCCGGTGGCGCAACCTGGGTAAGCCTGCATCACGGCGGTGGCGTGGGCATGGGTTACAGCCAGCACTCAGGCGTGGTGATTGTCTGCGACGGTACCGCCGATGCCGACCGCCGCATCGCGCGCGTGCTGTGGAACGATCCCGGCACTGGCGTGATGCGCCACGCCGATGCGGGATATCCCGATGCCATTGCCTGCGCGAGGGAGCAGGGGCTTAACCTGCCGATGACCTGAGATTCGTGGCTGTCACCGTGACGCGGTCGCCTGCGTCCAGTCACGGTATAGCGCCGGATACAGTTTCTTCAGGTTGGCCACCTTCGGCGCATCGTTGATCACGATGTACATGCTGTCGGGGTGAAGCCGTGCGTAGTCCTGGTGGTAGCTCTCGGCCGGGTAGAAGGCCTTCAGTGGCTGCACCTGGGTCACGATCGGCGCGTCGAACACCTTGGCCTTGTCCAGCTGCGCGATGTACGCGGATGCCTCGCGCTGCTGGCCGGCTGACGTGGTGAATACGACCGAGCGGTACTGCGTGCCGGAATCAGGGCCCTGGCGATCTTTCTCGGTGGGGTCGAGCCCCACGGAGAAGAACACCTTCAACAGGGTGCCGTAGCTCACCTGTTTTGGGTCGTACACCACGCGGACGGACTCCGCGTGGCCGGTGTCACCGTCGCTGACTTCGTCGTAGTGAGCGGTTTTAGCCTCGCCACCGGAATAGCCGGTGGTCGCCGATTTCACTCCCTTGGTGTGTTCGAAGACGGCCTCGATACCCCAGAAGCAGCCGCCTGCGAACACGGCCACCTCATCGCCGCCGGCGGCGGTCGTAGATGAAGCGACGGGATCGGGCAGGGCGAGACCTTCGGTGTGTGCGTAGGCGAAGCCAGCACAGGTGGCGGCAATGGCCAGGGCGGCGACCAGGGGAAGACGACGGATCATGGGAGACAACCTCGCTGCATGGGCCGGAAGGGCCCTGCCAAGAAGACCGGTGAATGGCCCGATTCCATACAGCCCTATCAAGTTAGCGGGGGCCATGTCGATAATGATCTGTAGCCTGCTGTCGACGAGAAGCCTTCGCGGCGCCAGATACATCGGGGTCATTCGCTAACCTGTTGATGGCGCGGCGATTATGGCAATGGCTGGCATTGGGGTGAGACGTGGCCTACGAACTGGTCGAACGCAGGGTGGACGTGGGGAACCTGGAGATCGGCATGTTCGTGTGCCGGCTTGACCGGCCATGGGACGGCACCCCCTTTCCCCTGCAGGGCATCGAGATCGGATCGCCTGACGATATCGAGAGCCTCGCGACATGGTGCGAGTTCGTCTACGTCGATGCACAGCGTCGGGTGGCGGCCGATACCCGCCTGCAGTCGTTGCGCAAGCGGATCCAGAGCGGCAACCGCTTCCAGCGCGCGGTGGTATACGCCGACACGGCAACATTCGACGAAGAGGCGCCACGCGCCCGGGAAGCCTTCGACAATGCCACGCAGTCGATCGGCAAGATCATGCAGGACATTGCCGATACCGGCGTGATCTCGCCGGAGGACGTCGACCGCGCGGTCCGCCCCCTGGTGGAAAGCATATTGCGCTCCAGCGATGCCTTCTTCTGGATCGACGCCCTGCGCCGGCGCGATAGCTACATCTATAACCATGCGATCGGCTGCAGTGCCCTGGCTGCATCTTTCGGCCGTCACATGGGCTTCGCCGAGGAGACCATCGTCAGCATGGCTGCAGGCGGCCTGTTGCTGGACGTTGGCAAGTCGCAGCTGCCGGAGGAATTGTTCGCAAGGCAAGGACCGCTCGAATACGACGAAATGATGCTGGTGCGCACCCACGTGGCCGAAGGGATGGATATCCTCGACCGGTCAGCCATGCTCGACAGTGAAGTGCGCGACATGGTCCGCACGCACCATGAGCGCGTTGACGGCAGCGGTTATCCCGATGGCCTGGCCGGCACGGCCATTCCGCTGGCCGGTCGCATGGGCGCGATCATCGACACTTACCACGCGATGTGCTCCTCGCGGCCACACGCCGCGGCGCTCTCACGCCACCAGGCCCTGCGTCGCATCTACAGTGCGCGAGAGACAGAGTTCCAGGGCGAACTGGTGGAGCAGTTCCAGGCCTGCCTGGGCGTGTATCCCACGGGGTCCCTGGTGGAACTCAACAGTGGCGAAGTGGCCATCGTGATGGTGCAGAACCAGTCCCGTCGCCTGCAGCCGAAGGTGGTGATCCTTACCGACCGTACCAAGTCGCCCACCGCGGACTTCATCGTGGTCGACCTTATCGCAGAGACGGGTGAGGATCGTCGCGAAGTCATCCGAACGCTGCCGGTGGGTGCTTACGGCATTGATCCTGCGGACTATTTCCTGTCATGACACCGCGGGCCAACCTGTTCAGTGCGATCCAGGTGATGCTGGACAGGCAGGCCGAGGACGCGATCTGCGGCGTACTGGTGCTGCGGCTGCGCGGCATGCGCGAGGCGCAGCTGCGCCACGGCTACGACTTCGGCAATCAGATCATGCGCGCGGCGTACGCGCGCATCGAGCGGCTGTTGCGCCACGTGGACAGGGTGTTCGAAGCAGGCGAGGATACCTTCATCGCGGTACTCCCGGCGTTGCGTAACCCTACGCATGCCTTGCTTGCGGCCACGCGGCTTATGAGTGCCTTCGAAGAACCCCTCGCCTGCCCAGGCCGCCCGTGGATCGGTCGAGCGGTGGTGGGTGCTGCCCTTTACGCTGAACACGGTGTGGATGCCGAGCTGCTGTGCCGCCGGGCCGAGATGGCCCATGACGAAGCCATACGCACCGGCGAACCGTTCGCCATGTACGAGACCGAAGGCACCCGGATCGAGATCCTCTACGGTGAACTTCGCGACGACATCGAAGCCAATCGCCTGGAGGTCTACTTCCAGCCCCAGGTACATTGCGAAAGTGGAAAGGTTGCCCGCGTCGAATCGCTCAGCCGGTGGACATCGGCCACGCGCGGCATGGTGATGCCCTCGGATTTCATCCCGTTTGCCGAGCGTAGCGACCTTATCGTCCCGCTCACGCGCTGGAACCTCAACGCCAGCCTCCGCCACGCCGCGGCCATGCGCGACGCGCATGTCATGCTTGATGTCTCGGTGAACCTGTCACCGCGCGTTTTCGTCGAAAGAGGCTTTACGGAACAGTTCCTGGGCGCGCTGGAGATATGGAACGTGCCGGCTGAAAACGTGATCGTGGAAGTGACCGAAACGGCGATCCTTACCGATCTTGAGATGAGCGTGCGCGTATTGCGTCGGCTTCGCGACCGGGGCGTGCGGGTGGCCATCGATGACTTCGGTACCGGTTATGCATCGTTCTCGTACCTTCGGCACTTTCCGGCAACGGAACTGAAGATCGACAAGTCGTTCGTGGGCACCATGGCCGATGATTCCCATACCGGCCAGCTGGTCGGCGCGATGATCGACGTAGCCCGCCGCATGAAACTGGAATCGGTGGCCGAGGGCGTTGAAGACGCAGCCACCATGGACCAGCTGATCGGCATGGGTTGTGACTACCTGCAGGGCTATCACCTCGGGCGTCCGGCGCCTGCGTTGCACTATGTGCAAGAGCGTTCGCGCGAAGCTGCTGCCACGGCCTGACCCGTCCCGTTCACGGTTTCAATCCAGGGCCATCGTCCTTCCCGCCATGGAACTTGCCTGCGCCGCCACGATTACCCGCATCACGTCGAGGGCCTCCTCGCCGGTCACTGGCGGTGGCACACCATCAACGATCGCCCGCGCCACACCCGCGTAGTAACGGGTGTAAGCACCGGTGTGCAATGGCATGACCGTTTCCGTTCCGTCGCCCGAGGTGAGCACACCCGGACGGGCAGCGGGAGGCCAGGAGGCGTTTCCAGGCCCCTGGCCGGCACGCAATAGTGCCTCCTGGCCATCGAGCCCACGCGTGGTGAAGCTGCCACGTTCGCCGTGCACCATGAAACGCGCACCGTGGTCCGCGGCCAGCGAAGTTCCATGCAGCACCACCCGGCGCCGGCCGTAGTGCAGTTGAATGTGGAAGTAGTCCGGGGCGGCCGCCTGGGGCCGCTGCACCAGCACATCGGCCGTCACGGCTTCAGGCATGCCGAACAAATGCAGCGCCTGGTCGGCCAGGTGCGAGCCCAGGTCGAAGAGGACGCCCGTGCCTTCCCCGGTGCCTTCGCGCCATCCCGGCTTGATCGCCGGGCGGTAACGGTCGAAGTGCGATTCCAGGTAATTGACCTGGCCCAGAACATCGCGAGCCAGGAGATCCTGCACGGTAAGGAAATCGTCGTCCCATCGGCGGTTGTGGAACACGCTTAGCATCCGCTTGGCATCGGCGGCGGCATCGATCAGTTCGCGCGCCTGCCCAGGATCCAGCGCCATGGGTTTATCGATCACCACGTGCTTGCCGGCAGCGAGTGCCTGCATGGCCAGGGGATGATGGGTCTGGTTGGGGGTGGCGATGACCACCAGCTCGATATCTGTCGCCGCGATCAGCGCCGCCGGGTCGGCATCGACATTCACGCCGGGGTGGTCAGCTTCAATCGCCTGCCTGCGGCTGCTTGCCACCCGACGCAGGGCGAGGCCGGCTTCGGCCGCGATCAATGGCGCATGGAAGAACGCGCCGGCCGTGCCGTAGCCGATGAGGCCGGTGCCGATCCTGGCCATGGGGATTCTCCTTGGAGGGCAAGCTCCCGAGTGTAGTGCCAGCGGCAGAACCGGCTGTCGGCGAGCCAGTGCTATTCTGGGTGATTGCCCCGTCATAACGAAAACCCGTGGCCCTTAAATCCATCGTGTTCAAGGCCGACCTCCAGGTCAGCGACATGGACCGCAACTATTACCAGCCTCATGCGCTGACGATCGCCCAGCATCCGTCGGAGACCGACGAGCGGATGATGGTTCGGCTGCTGGCGTTTGCCCTGCATGCCGACGACGCCCTGGCCTTCGGCAAGGGCCTGAGTTCGGATGACGAGCCGGACCTCTGGCGCAAGGAGCTTACCGGCGAGATCGACCTGTGGATCGAGGTGGGCCAGCCCGACGAACAGCGCATCCGCCGTGCCTGCGGGCGAGCTAAACGCGTGGTGGTGTACGCCTATGGCGGCCGTGGTGCCGAGGTCTGGTGGAAGAAGACGGCAGCAGGCATTGGCCGGGCGAAGAACGTCACTGTGATCGACATCGCACCCGCCACCACCGCTGCGCTCGCCGCGCTTACCCGGCGCACCATGCAACTGCAGTTGTTCGTGCAGGATGGCCACGTCCAGCTGATGGGCGAAGAAGCCATCGTCCCGGTGGAACTGACCGTGCTGGCAGGGTCCCTGGAAGAGGCGCGCGCTTAAAGATCAGTCCGGCTAGGATGGGCGCCCTGACTTCTTGTGCGAAGGAATTCCTGGTGACATCCCGGCTCCGCCTTGTCCTGATCGTGCTTGCCCTTGGCCTGGGTGCCGCCGCCGGTGCCTATGCGCTGGCGCCCACCGCGGCCCACCGCAGCTTCACCGTGACCTTACCCGCCAGCGCCAGCGCGCCGGTGTCCGGTCGGCTGCTTGTGTTCGTTACCGACGCCAAAGCCGCGCGCGCCGCCGCCAAAGACGGCAAGGTGGTGAGCGTGGACACCAACCCATTTTCGCCCAAGGCCGCGACCGTCATCGCGCGCGAGGTCGGGCATCTGGAACCGGGTCAGGCCGTCGTCGTGGACGGTGACACCGAATCCTTCCCGCAGGGGCTCTCGCAGTTGCCAGCGGGCGACTACCTGGCCCAGGCCGTACTCGATACTGACCACAGCTACGATTACAACGGCCGCGGGGCAGGCGACCTGGTCAGCAAAGTGGTGCCGGTAACCCTGGGCAATGCCGCAGCTCCGGCCCTGGTGCTGGACACGGTGCAGGCCGGACGCGACCCATGGACGGCTTCGCCCAAAGCAGCGCCGGGCATGCAGGACATGCTCACCGCCGCGCGCCCGCACACCACCGCGATCGATTTCCAGAGCCCGGCGCTCATGGCGTTCTGGGGCCGTCCGATCCCGATGAAGGGCTGGGTGCTCACACCGCCCGATTACGATGCGAAGTCGCCAGGGACCTGGCCGGTGGTGTACTACACACATGGTTTCGGCGCCACGGCGGCGACGCTCACCACGCAGCTGGCCAACGTGTGGCAGGCCATGCAGAAGGGCCAGATGCCACCGATGATCTGGGTCTTCCTGGATGAATCCAGTCCCACCGGCACGCATGAATTCGCCGACTCGGTGAATAACGGCCCGTGGGGCCAGGCCCTCACCGCCGAACTCATTCCGTACCTCGAAAAAAATTACCGCATGGATGCGCGGGTGGACGGGCGTTTCCTCAATGGCCATTCGTCCGGCGGCTGGGCCACGTTGTGGCTGCAGGTGCGCTACCCGAAAATTTTCGGCGGTACCTGGTCGACCTCGCCGGATCCTTCGGATTTCCACGATTTCACCGGCGTCGATCTTTATGCGCCCAACGCCAACATGTATCGCAAGGCC
>NZ_DASYDG010000044.1:0-10781 GCF_036499745.1 Pinirhizobacter sp. | reverse complement strand
TGGTGCTGCTGTGGTTTGCCACGTGGAAGAATAATGGCCCGGCCTACACACCCTCCTGGGTGAAGCTGGACAACAAGCGCTTTCCCCGCGTCGTCACCGCGCAGGGCAAAGAGCTCGGTTCGCTCTCGCCGCACGCCACCGCCACGCTCGAAGCCGACCGAAAAGCCTTCGTGGCCATGATGACGCACCTGAAGCAGATCGATGGCGACCAGCATACGGTAGTCATGGTGCAGGTGGAGAACGAGTCCGGCACCTACGGTACCGATCGCGATCATTCGCCTGCGGCCGACAAGCTGTTCGCCGGCGCGGTACCGTCGGCGCTGCTGCAGAAGATCGGCAAACCTGCCGGCTCATGGCACCAGGTGTTCGGCGCCGACGCAGGCGAGATGTTCCATGCCTGGTCGATAGCGAGCTTCATCGGCAGCGTGGCCAAGGCCGGCAAGGCTGTGTACGACCTGCCCATGTATGCCAACGCCGCTTTGCGTGATCCCTTCAAGCCCGGTCCCGCCGGCACTTATGCGTCAGGGGGACCCACCGACAACGTGCTCGATGTGTGGAAGGCAGCGGCGCCTGCCCTGGACATCCTGGCCCCGGACATCTACCTGCCCGAGTCGGCGAAGGTCAATGCGGTGCTCGACCGCTACCGTCGCCGCGACAACCCGCTGTACGTGGCCGAGATCGGCAATGCCCCGCTCTATGCCCGCTATGCGTTTGCCACCTTCGGCCGGGGCGGTATCGGCTTCGCCCCCTTCGGCATGGATTTCACCGGCTACTCGAATTTCCCCCTGGGCGCGCGCAAGGTCGATGACGAAACGCTCGGCGCCTTCGGCGCGGTGAACCAGTTGCTGGGCTCTATCGGCGAGCAACTGGCAACGCTAGCGCTGCAGGGCAAAACCTTCGGTGCCGCCGAACCCGACGACAGCCACGAGAGCGAACTGGACCTCGGCGCCTGGCGCGTGCACGTGGGCTATGGGCAGGGCCAATTCGGCGTGAAGCCGCCCGAGGGCAACCCAACGCCATCCGGCGGCGTGGTCATTGCCCAGCTGGCGAAGGACGAATACCTCGTCACCGGATTTCACGCCCGGGTGAATTTCCTCCCGCCCAAGGACGATCCGCAGCGCCATTTCCTGCTTGAGCGTGTGGAGGAAGGGCGCTACCAGAATGGCCAGTGGGTATTCCGCCGCCTGTGGAATGGCGACCAGACCGACTACGGCCTCAATTTCACCAGCGCCCCGCAGTTGCTGCGCGTCAAGCTCGCCACCTACTGACGAAAAACGCCGCATGTGCCAGGCGTGACACCATCGACCAGGACAGTAGATCTTGCGGAGTCATGCCGCATGTAAGGGCGATCGGATCGCGGTAGTATCAGGGCACCGCCGACCGATACCGGTCAAGGGGGACGCCATGACACAGGCCACTTTCGGATATTTCCCGGCACTTTCGCCACCGTCACCGCAAGAAAGCACGCGCTGGAAGCTCGCCCTGGCCGCGGCGACGCTTTCCTCAGTCTTCGCCGCGCACGCCGCGCCGCCCACGGTCGACGCACCCGACCGCAGTGGAATCAACGTCTGCGCCTTTGGCATGGAGCAGATCCTGCCCGGTGACTACTACGCGTGCCGGTCCATCTATGCGATGCGGCACCATGATTACCGCAAGGCCATCGACTTACTCGAAGAGTCGGCCAGTTGGGCCAACAAGAACTCGCAGCGTGTGCTTGGGCTGGTGTATTTCAACGGCGACAGCACTGGCATCGCGCCCAATCACCCCCTGGGCCTGGCATGGCTCAAGCTCGCCGCCGAGCGCCACGACCCGGCCATCCAGAACGATTTCGACAGCGCGCTTGCACACGCAAGCCAGAGCGAGCGGACCGAGTCGGATCGTCTTTTTGATTCGATGAAAGACAAGTACGGCGACGACGTGGCCGGCAAACGCGCGGTCCAGCGGTACAACCAGTACGTAACTCCCATCAAACAGGCCTCCCTCGGACGCAACTACGCCGTCCTTTACGGCTTCGGTCCGTATGGCCAGCGTGCCGACGTGGTCGTGGCGCAGCTGCAGACACAGGCGCAGCAGGATTTTAATGGCCTGGTCGGCACCGTCGTGGTGGGAGCCGTCGAGCAGGACGCGAGTGGTGCGGGCAAGCCTGCTCCACCCAGATAAGGTCAAATCAATAGAAAACCGGGAAGTTACGATGGGTATCGAAACTATTTTCGCGCATGTAAGCTGCTCCGACCTTGAAACCAGCACCGCCTGGTATGAAAAACTTTTCGGCAAGGCCCCGACCCGAAAGCCGATGGACGGCCTGGTGGAGTGGCAGTTCACCGAAAGCGCCGAAGTGCAGCTTTTCGAAGACAAGAAGCATGCCGGCACCAGTACCTTGACCCTCGGCGTGCTGCCGCTGGAACCCGAACGCAAACGCCTTTTGTCGGCAGGCCTGGATCCCCAGGAGATTGAACAAGCCAAACACTTCTTCATCATGCGCATGCGCGACCCGGACGGAAACCTGGTGGTGATGGCCAGCGCGCGCAGGACCTAGCACTTCGCCATCGACACTACAGGGGAAGCGCATACGTCTGCTTGACCACCTGGCTGGGCATATCGGTCTTGACGTTCTGGATACCGTTCGCGCGCGTGAGATGCGTGGACTGGAAATGCCGGTAGGCATCGAGGTCCGCCACCACCACGCGTAACAACGCATCGCTTTCGCCAAGCATGATGTAACACTCCATCACCTGGGGAAGGCGCTTCATCGCGTCGATGAAACGCTCGATGGTCTCGGCATCCTGGGCGATCAGCCAGACGCGCGTGAAGAGCGTAAGCCCCGCACCGACCATCGCCGGATCAAGCACCGCGACATAGCGATCGATCACGCCTGCTTCTTCAAGCAGGCGAACCCGGCGCAGGCAAGGCGAGGGAGATAGACCGACCTCGCGGGCAAGGTCGGTATTCTGCAGCCGCGCGTTCTCTTGAAGGGCCTTGAGAATGCGCCTGTCGATCTTGTCCAGCTTTATAGGCATCATAATTCATTGATTAAGGAAATATTGGCATGATATGCCATTCCTGTCATGAATGATGGAATTTTTGGAACCCTATAGCGCGTGATCCCGCGTACATTGCTCTCCCATGAGCACACACACGTTGATCCTGTTCGCCCTTACCGTCCTGCCCCTCATTTGCACCCCTGGGCCCGACATGCTGTTCATTGCGTCGCAGTCCATCGCAGGCTCCGCCACGGCCGGGCTACGAGCCACAGCGGGTGTATGCAGCGGCTACCTGGTGCATTCCCTGATGGTCGCCGTCGGACTGGCTGCGGTGATCGCCGCTTCACCCGTGATGTTCGCCACGCTCCGTTGGGCAGGCGTGGCGTACCTGGCTTTCCTCGCCCTGCAGTTGTTGCGTTCGGCCCTCACGCCGGGGCAACCGCGTATCGCAAGCCGACGCGAACCCTCGCCCTTCCATCGAGGATTCCTTACCGCTGCGATGAACCCCAAGGGCATGCTGATCTACTTCGCCATCATCCCGCAGTTCATGCAGCACGATGGATCGATCGCACTGCAGGCCATCGTGCTGTCGGGCATATTCATCGGATTGTGCGGCGTCGTTTACGCCGCACTGTCCTTTGTGTTGGCCGCGACCGGAAGCCGCGGTTCGATCAGTGATGGGCGGCGGCGTTGGGTGGAAGGCGTCTCCGGCGGCATGCTTGCCGTGGCGGCAACGCGGCTGGCCAGTAGCTAGGCAGCCTGCCTTGTTTGAGGTGTCGTCTCCGGCCAGGGATTCGCCCAGGCAGGAATGTCCATCAAACCATCGAGCCATCGCACGATGTTGGTGTACCCAGCCAGCGGCATCTCCGCTTCCCGCCAGTCCGTTGCCATCGCCGCCAGCTGGAAGTCGGCGATGGTGAGGCGATCACAGGCCACGTAATCGCGTCCGGCCAGATGGTCGTCGAGGATCTCCGCCAGGGCAAGCAGCCCGGGAACCTCTTTCTCCAGAGCGTCGCGATCGGCTGCCCCCATGTGGAATCGCGGCTTGATGATGTGTTCGAAATAGAAATTCCCCACCGCGCGCATCCAATGCGTGTCGTTCCAGCTGATCCAGCGCATCACTTCCACCTGGTCGGCGAGGTTGGTCGCCGGCCACATGTCCGACCCCACCTTGTTGCACAGGTAGATCATGATCGCGGGTGACTCCCACAACACGAAATCCCCGTCCACCATCGTCGGGGCCTTGCGGTTGGGATTGAGGGCGGCATACGCCGGCGTTTTCAGGCCGCCGGCCAGGGCGTCGACGTGCTCAAACTCAGCCTCGATGCCCAGGTGCCGTGCCAGGGCCACCACCTTGCGCGGGGCCTGGGCCTTGATCCAGTAGATCTTCATGCGCTTCTCCGTTGATGGGTGTGAACCACCCCTGGAGCGCGAGGATACGCAGCCGCAAAATATGTTAAAGAACATATTTTGAAGGGTGCTATACCTGCGCAACGGAGGTTCGCAACCATGCCCTACAGTCCCGAGCACAAGGCCCGCACGCGCCAGGCCATCGTCGAATCCGCGCGGCGGCTATTCAACCGGTTCGGCTTCGAACAGGTCACCCTGGACCAGATCATGTCCGGCGCCGGGCTCACGCGTGGTGCCTTCTACCACCACTTCGACAGCAAGGACGAACTCTACGCCGCCGCCGTGGCGAGTTTCGTCACCTGTAATCCATTCGCCGTGAAAACCGCCGGCGCCGCACGCGCCCTGAAGGACCCGCGGCGCCTGGCCCGGATGCTGGTGGATCTCTACCTCAGCGACGAAGCCCTGGACAACATCGACATGCATTGTCCGCTCTACGCCCTGCCTGCCGACGTCGCCCGCGCTGGCCTTGAGCCGCAGCAGGCCTACACCGATCTGATCCGCGGCATGAGCCACATCTATCGATCGGCCCTCAAGGGCGTACGCGACGCAGAACAGCGTGCCCAGGCGATGGTATCGCTATGCGTGGGCGGCATGGTGCTTGCCCGCACCACCAACGATCCGGATCTTCGTCGTTCGCTAAGGCGGTCGGCCAGGAGCCAGGCGCTGGCCTTGCTGGACGTTGCACAACGTGCACCCGTCCGTACGCTCGAAGCCATGCATGGGGTCTGACCCCATACGGGGTTTTAACGTCAGGTGTTGCGGGCAAGCTCCACGAACTGGCGCGGGGTGCAGTCGTACTCGCGGCGGAACACGGCGTACATGTACTGCAGCGAGGTAAACCCGCAGCGTACAGCGACATCGGCGAGCGGGATGGCGGCGTCGCCCAACATGCCACGGGCCATGGCCAGCTTGTGGTCAAGGATGGTCTGGTGGACCGTCTGCTTGAGCTCGCGCTTGAAGTGCTCTTCGAGCAACGTGCGCGAGATGCCGACGTAGTCGGCGACCTGTTCGGTCTTGATGCCAAGGCACGCGTACTGGCGGATGTAGTGGCGCGCGCGCATCACGTGGGCGCTCTTCATCGGCTGGTGCTGGCTGGAGGCCTGTACGTTGATGCCCACCGGCGGCACCAGCACGCGCGTGGTGCTGCAGTCGCCGCCATGGAGCATCTGGTGCAACACCTGCGCTGCCGTGCGGCCCATTTCCTCCGCACCCTGGATCACCGAGGTGAGTGAAATGCGGCTGAGCAACTGGGCCATCGGGTCGTTGTCGATACCCACCACCGCCACTTCGCCGGGCACCGCGACATCGGCCACCACGCAAGCCTGCAGCAGCTGACGCGCGCGCGCGTCGGTGACGGCGATGATGCCGATGGGCCGCGGCAGTGAGGTTACCCATTCGACCAGGTCTTCCTGCGCGCGGCCCCAGCCGCCGGCACTGGTAGGTGAGCCGCGGTACACCGTGCCGGAAAGGCCGTCGGACGACACCATGCTGCCGAACGCGGCTTCGCGCTCCTGCGCCCAGCGGTTGCCCGGCACGGGCGGAAGTCCGTAAAAGGCGAAGCGCTGTAGGCCCTGTTCGATCAGGTGGTCGTAGGCCACGCGCACCAGGCGGGCGTTGTCCGTGGCCACGTAGGGGACGTTCGCCGGATAGTGGCTGTCATCGGCATACGAACCGCCGACGGCAACCACCGGTACCGACAGGCTCGCCAGGGTTTCGGCCACCACCGGGTCGTCGAAGTCGGCAATGATGCCGTCGCCCGCCCAGCGGTGGATGCCCAGCGTGCGGCAGCGGAAGTCCTCTTCCATGAAGAGGTCCCACTGCACGCGCGTGGATTTCAGGTACTCGCCGATGCCAGCGATCACCTGGCGGTCGTAGACCTTGTTGGCGTTGAACAGCAGCGCGATCCGGTGCGGATTCATGATGCGTTTTCCCCGATGACTGCTGCAAGCTAACAAAACCACTACGAAAACACATGACGCGGCGCGACAGCAAAAATGTTTAACTGGTTGGTGGATTTCGCAATTGCGCGCCATCCTCGTCGGTCGGCAGCATCCTCGGCCATCGCTTGAGAGGATGTCCGATGACCTATTTCCACACGATCGCGCCCGTTCGCTACGAAGGCCCGGGCGCCAGCACGCCCCTGGCTTTCCGCCATTACGAGGCCGGTCGCAAAGTGCTCGGCAAGACCATGGCCGAACATCTGCGCATGGCCGCCTGCTATTGGCACAGCTTCGTCTGGCCTGGCACCGACATGTTCGGCGCGGGCACCTTCGCCCGCCCCTGGCAGCAACCGGGCGACGCCATGGCCCAGGCCCGGCTGAAGGCCGACGCCGCCTTCGACTTCTTTTCCAGGCTGGGCGTGCCCTTCTACACCTTCCACGACACCGATATTGCGCCGGAAGGAACGAACCTCGCCGAATACCATGCCCACGTCGGGGCCATGGTGGACGTGCTGGGCCAGAAGCAGGAAGAAACCGGCGTCAAACTGTTGTGGGGCACGGCCAACCTGTTCAGCCATCCGCGTTATGCAGCCGGTGCCGCCAGCAGCCCTCAACCGGAGGTGTTCGCCTACGCTGCCAGCCAGGTGCGGATGGCGATGGACGCGACGCGCAAGCTCGGCGGCGCCAATTACGTGCTGTGGGGCGGCCGCGAGGGCTATGACACCCTGCTCAATACCGACCTCAAACGCGAGCGCGCCCAGCTGGGCCGGTTCTTCCAGATGGTGGTGGAACACAAGCACCGCACGGGTTTTAGCGGGGCGTTGCTGATCGAACCGAAGCCGCAGGAGCCGACCAAGCACCAGTACGACTACGACACCGCCACGGTGTACGGTTTCCTGAAGGATTTCGGCCTGGAAAAGGAGGTTCGGGTGAACCTTGAGGCCAACCATGCCACGCTCGCCGGACACTCCTTCCACCACGAGGTGGCCACCGCCATTGCGCTGGGTATCTTCGGCAGCATCGACGCCAACCGCGGCGACCCGCAGAATGGCTGGGATACCGACCAGTTCCCCAACTCGGTGGAGGAGCTCACCCTGGTGATGTACGAAATCCTGCGCGCCGGCGGCTTTACCACGGGCGGCTTCAACTTCGACACCAAGGTGCGACGCCAGAGCAGCGCGCCGGAAGATCTCTTCCACGGCCATGTGGGCGCGATGGACGCCCTGGCCATGGCGCTGGAGCGTGCGGCTGCGATGGTGCAGGACGACGCCCTGGCCGCCTTCAAGGCCGGCCGCTACGCCGGTTGGGATGGCCCCCTGGGCCGCCGCATCCTGGGCGGGGAATTTACCCTTGAGGCCCTGGCCACGGAAGCCAGCCGCGCCGACTTCCGTCCCGAGCACGTCTCAGGCCAGCAGGAATGGCTGGAAAACCTCGTCAATCGCTACGTCTACCGATGAAGCGGGCGTTGTACCTGGGCATCGACCTGGGCACTTCCTCGGTGAAGGTGGTGCTGATGGCCGCCGGCGGCGACGTGGTCGCCACGGCCAGCAAACCGCTGACGGTAAGTCATCCGGCGCCACGGTGGTCCGAACAGAATCCCGAAGATTGGTGGCAGGCAACGCTGTCGGCCGTGGACGAGGTGCTGTCGGTGGCGGACCGCGCGTTCCATTCGCCGCGGCGCGTGCACGCGATCGGACTCTCCGGACAGATGCATGGCGCCGTATTGCTCGACCGCCAGGGCGAAGTGATCCGTCCGGCCATCCTCTGGAACGATGGCCGCAGTGACGCTGAATGCGTTGAGCTGGAGCACGTGGAGGGCTTTCGCCATGTCACCGGCAACCTGGCCATGCCCGGCTTCACCGCGCCCAAGCTGCTGTGGGTACGCCGACACGAACCGGCGGGCTTCGCCCGCATCCACAAAGTGCTGCTACCGAAAGACTACCTGCGCTTCCGCCTGACAGGCGAGTTCGCCACGGATGTCTCCGACGCTGCGGGCACACTGTGGCTGGATGTTGCCAAACGCCAGTGGAGCCCGGCGATGCTGGCAGCCACGGGCCTGGATGCAGGCCACATGCCCACCCTGCACGAGGGGACCGATGTCACCGGCTCCCTCAAGCCGGCGTTGGCCGATCGCTGGGGCATGGATCGCATCCCGGTAGCCGCCGGTGGCGGCGACAACGCCGCCGGTGCCGTGGGCGCCGGCATCGTCATGCCGGGCCAGGCCATGTTGTCCCTGGGTACCTCGGGTGTCTATTTCGCGGTCGCCGACGGCTTCCACGCACGACCCGAACAAGCCGTGCACAGCTTCTGCCACGCCCTGCCCGGCACCTGGCACCTGATGTCGGTGATGCTGAGCGCCGCCAGTTGCCTGGACTTCACCGCACGGATCACCGGCCAGCCGAACGTGGCCGCCCTGCTGGCCGAGGCCGAGGGCAGCATGTCGCGCGCCGACGGGCCGTTTTTCCTGCCCTACCTTACCGGCGAGCGTACGCCGCACAACGACGTACACGCCCGCGGCGCATTCACGGGGCTTTCCGCCGACACCACGCGCCAGGACCTGGCACACGCCACGCTGGAAGGTGTCGGCCTCGGCCTGGCCGATGGCGTCGATGCCGTGCAAGCGGCGGGCATCGCCGCCTCCGAGATCGTTGCCATCGGCGGTGGCTCACGGAGCGGCTTCTGGATCCAGATGATCGCTGACATCCTTGGACGACCGGTAAGCCTGCGCGCGGGCGGTGAGGTCGGCCCGGCCCTGGGCGCAGCGCGGCTGGCGCAACTGGCAAGCGAACCCGGCGCCACCCTGGCAAATACATGTCCGCTGCCGCCGCTGCTCGCTGTCGCCGAACCGCGCGCGGCTCGTCACAGTTATTACGTTGAACATCGGCAGCCGGCCTTTCGGGCGCTCTATCGGCAGCTCAAACCCGTATATTCGGATGCCCGCTCCGCCAGGGATGACAGCGCAGCGCCCTACCCGGTCAATGGAGCAAAAACAGCATGAAGAAAGGTTTCGCTCGCTCACTGTGCGCCCTGGCCGCGGTCGTTGTCAGCGCCGCACTGACGCCACAAGCCCACGCCAGCAAGGACAAACCCGTCATCGGTTTCTCCATCGACGACCTTCGCCTGGAACGCTGGTCGCGTGACCGCGACTATTTCGTAGCTGCTGCCGAAAAGCTTGGTGCCAAGGTGTACGTGCAATCCGCCGACGCCAGTGAGGAGCGCCAGGTTGCCCAGCTTGAGAACCTGATCGCCCGCGGCGTGGATGTCCTGGTGATCGTGCCGATGAACTCCAAGGTATTGGGCAATGTGGTGGCCGAGGCGCACCGCAACGGCATCAAGGTGCTTTCCTACGATCGACTGATCCTGGGCGCCGATGTCGATGCCTACATCTCGTTCGACAACGAGAAGGTGGGCGAAATGCAGGCGCAGGGCGTGCTGGACAAGGCACCGAAGGGCAACTACTTCCTGCTCGGTGGCGCACCCACCGACAACAACGCCCACATGTACCGCGACGGCCAGATGAAGGCCCTCAAGCCCGCCATCGACCGCGGCGACGTGAAAATCGTCGGCCAGCAGTGGACACCCGAGTGGGATCCCTCGCGCGCCCTTCGCATCGTCGAAGACACCCTCACCGCCAACAAGAACGACATCCAGGGCATCGTCGCCTCCAATGATGCCATCGCCGGCGGTGCTATCCAGGCCCTGAACGCGCAGAAGCTCGCGGGCAAGGTGGCCGTGTCGGGCCAGGACGCCGACCTTGCCGCCGTCAAGCGCGTGATCGAGGGTACGCAGTCGATGACGGTGTACAAGCCGATCCGCCAGATAGCATCCCAGGCCGCTGCGATGTCGGTGGACATGGCGAAGGGGACGCCGGTGAGCTTTACCAGCAAGCTCAACAACGGCAAGAAAGACGTCGACACGGTGCTGTTGAAACCCATCGGGCTGACCAGGCAGAACGTCGACACCGTGGTGCAGGACGGCTTCTATACCCATGCCCAGCTCTACGGCAAGTAAGCCCACGCCCCTGCAGCCGATGTTCCGCATGCAGGGCATCGGCAAGTCGTTTGGCGGTGTTCGTGCGCTCGACGGCGTGGACCTGGCCGTACACTCGGGTGAATGCCTGGGCCTGTGCGGCGAGAATGGCGCGGGCAAGTCCACCCTGATGAAGGTGCTTTCCGGTGTGTACCCGCATGGCACCTGGGCCGGTGAGATCGAGTTCGATGGCAAGCCGCTGCGCGCGCACGGCGTGCGCGACAGCGAGGCCGCGGGCATCGTCATCATCCACCAGGAATTGATGATGGTAGCGGCGATGTCGGTGGCCGAAAACATCTTCCTGGGCAACGAGCCGCGCCGCTTTGGTGGCCTGGTGGATGTCCAGGCGATGCACCGCCACGCCGGCGAGCTATTGGCGGAGCTTGGGCTTGCAGATGTCAACGTTGCCCTGCCAGTGGCG
>NZ_DASYDG010000043.1:0-49644 GCF_036499745.1 Pinirhizobacter sp. | reverse complement strand
ACGCCATTGCCGTAGGTCTTGCGCAGGTCGTTGACCTGCAAGGCGGGTGCGGACATGGGGGGAGGGAGCTTTTTAAGACGTAAGGCCTTCATTATAAAGCAGCTGTGACCGGGCTGCTGGCCTCCCGGGGGTCCGATCGCGGACAATGGGCGGATCGAACACGAGTAATCCGCATGGCCGAACAGTTCCAGCTACGCCTCGTCGACAGCTTCATGCTGGCCCCAACGGTGCGCCATCTTTCTTTCGAGCGCGCCGACGGTGCCCCGCTGGCGTTCATCCCGGGCCAGTTCCTGCAGGTGCATTTCCACTACGACGACGGCAAGGCCACCAAGCGCAGCTATTCGGTGGGCACCGTGGGCGATGGTGCCTCGCCGGTGCAGCGGGTGGAAATTGCCGTGAGCTACGTGGAGGGCGGCGCCGCGACCAAGCTCCTGGGGGAGCTCACCCACCAGGGCAGCATCGATGCCAGCGGCCCTTATGGCCGTTTCTGCCTGATGGATGCCGATGCCAACAAGCGCTACATCCTGATCGCCACCGGCACGGGTGTCACGCCCTACCGCGCCATGTTGCCTCAGCTGTCCAGGGTGATGGAGTCGCGCGGGGTAAAGGTGGTGCTGCTGTACGGCGCGCGCAACGAAACCGAGTTGCTTTACGGCGAGGAATTCGAAGCCTTTGCCAGCACGCACCCGAACTTCACCTTCCACGCCTGCCTTAGCCGCGGCGCACGTCCGGAACCGCGTCCGCATGATCGCCTGGGCTACGTGCAGACGGTGCTGGCGGAACTGGAACCCGATGCGGAAGGCGATATTGCCTACCTGTGCGGTAACCCGAACATGGTCGATGCATCGTTTGCCGCGCTGAAGGAGCACGGCCTGTCGGTTCAGCACATCCGCCGCGAGAAATATATTTCTTCGCGATAAGGAATGGCCGGTTTCAGCGATTAAGCAGCGGCAACCCGGCGTCGATGACCGCCAGTGCGGCGGCGCCGAGCAGCCCCGGGTCGTGATGGATGATGCCCACCGTCGGCACGTTCTGCATGGTGGCCTTGAAACGGCCCTTTTCTTCAAAGCGCTTGCGGAACGAGCCCTTTTCCATCCAGGGCAGCATGATCGGTAGCAGGCCGCCGGCAATGTACACACCATCCCAGGCGCCCAGGCTAAGCACCAGGTCGCCCGCGATCGAACCTAAGATGCCGGCGAAACGCTCGGCTGTCTTCACGCACATCGGGTCGCTGCCATCCTCCGCACGCTGGGTGACATCCTCGGGCTTGAGGTCTTCCGGCGTTTGGCCGGCAATGTCGCAAAGCGCGCCATAGAGGTTTACCAGGCCCTGCCCGCTGATCAACCGTTCGTTGGATACACGGCCGTATTTCTCGTTGAGCCGGCGCAGGATCTTGATGTCTTCAGTGGTATGTGCGGCAAAGCCGGCGTGCCCGCCTTCGGTTTCCAGCACGCTGCAATGGCCGTTGCGGATAAGCAGCGCGCCTACCCCCAGGCCCGTGCCCGGCCCGATCACGGCGAAGGTCTGCGCATGCGTGGCGCCGAGCGTGGGGCAGGGCACCTCGCCGATCACCACGCAGTCTTCTTGCTCGAGCAGCGGAACGCCCATCGACAATGCCGCGAAATCGTTCACCAGGTGCACTGAATCCAGGCCCAGCTCGCGTTCCAGGCGTGCGGCGGAGATCTCCCATGGATTGTTGGTGATCTTCACCTCGGCATCGGCGACGCGGCCGGCGGCATCGACGATGGCGCGGTGGGCCTCAAGGCCCGTCTCCTGGAAGTAGCGCTTGCCCGCGTCGCTCATGTTCGGGAAGTCCGCCACGTGATACCGGCGCACGGTGTCGGCGCGGAAGGGGGACCTTTGCGTGGGATCGGCCATCGCGAAGCGGATATTGGTGCCACCGACATCGGCCAGGAGGGTCGGTTGCAGCGCGCTGTGATGAGCCATGGGGAAAGAGCCTGTCGAAATCGGTCAAGCCTGCCTGTGGGGCGGCATGAATGTCCAGCCCGCCTGATGCTGCGTTGCAGCAATCAGTCCGGACTTTGACGTAAACGATTACGTGGGCAGAATAGCCCATCGCATCGTGGAGAACAGTATGGCCGGTGTCCGCCTGGACAAGATTCGAAAGGTGTACCCCAACGGCCACGTGGCGGTTTCCGAAGCCAGCTTCGACATCGCCGATGGCGAGCTGCTGGTGTTGGTTGGGCCGTCCGGTTGCGGCAAGACCACCTTGCTACGGATGATCGCAGGCCTGGAGGACATCACCGGCGGTGAGCTTTGGATCGGCGACCGCGTCGTGAACGACGTTGCGCCGAAGGATCGCGATATCGCCATGGTGTTCCAGAACTATGCGCTATACCCCCACATGACGGTGGCCGAAAACCTGGGCTTCGGACTGCGCCTGCGCGGACAGCCGAAGGCGGAGATCGACCGGCGCGTAGGTGAATCCGCCGCCAAGCTTGGATTGAGCGAAAGGCTTGCTTCCCGGCCGGCGGCGCTGTCCGGTGGTCAGCGCCAGCGCGTGGCACTCGGCCGGGCACTGGTGCGCGACCCGGCGGTGTTCCTGCTGGACGAGCCCTTGTCGAACCTCGATGCGAAGCTGAGGTTGTCGATGCGCGTGGAGATCGGCCGCCTGCATCGCGAACTCGGCGCCACGATGATTTACGTCACCCACGACCAGATCGAGGCGATGACCCTGGGCCAGCGCATCGTGGTGCTTAACGGCGGCGTGATCCAGCAGATCGACACACCGATGAACCTCTACAACAGGCCGGCCAACTTATTCGTGGCCGGGTTCCTGGGGAGCCCGGCGATGAACCTCTGGACCGGCACGCTCGAACACTCAGGTGGTTTCGTGCTGCGCACCCCCTCCGCCTTGCTGCCACTTGGGCCGCTTGCCCCCGCCGAGGCGCTTTCTGGCCATCTGGGCCAGCAGGTGGTGATGGGCATACGCCCGGAAGACCTGCAGCCTGCCATCTCCGCGACCCCCGAGGCGTTCCCGCGCCTGAAGGCCTTCGTCGACGTGGTGGAGCCGGTGGGCAACGAGGTATTCCTGAACATGCGTGGCGCCGAGGGTGAACTGGTGTCCCGCGCCCCGCCCCAGGCCGCGTCGCACCCGGGTGGCGATATCGAGCTGACATTCGACCCGGCGCGGGCGCACTACTTCGATGCGGCAACCACTCTGCGTATCGGCGGGTAACGGGACAACTTGCCGCGCAAGCCAAGGCTGGCACGGGGCGTAGAATGGCCGCCAGATGCCACTTTCCCTCAGGTCCAGGTCATGAACTTCCCCGCCGTCCGCATGCGTCGCATGCGCCGCGATGCGTTTTCCCGCAACCTCATGCGCGAGACCACCCTCACCGCCCACGACCTGATCATGGTCGCCTTCGTCATCGAAGGCGAAGGGCAGCGCGAGGCCGTGCCCTCGATGCCTGGCGTGGAACGGCTGTCGATCGACGAACTGGTGAAGCTCGGTGGCGAATGCGTGGCCCTGGGCATCCCGGCGCTGGCCCTGTTCCCGTCGGTGGGCACGAACGCCAAGAGCGAGGACGCCGCGGAGGCGTGGAACCCGCAGGCACTCTTCCAACGTGCCGCGCGTGCTTTGAAGAAGGCCTGGCCAGAGCTTGGCCTGATCGGTGACGTGGCCCTCGACCCTTACACAACGCACGGCCAGGACGGCCTGATCGACGCCGATGGCTACGTGATGAACGAGCCGACGGTCCAGGCGCTGGTGAAGATGTCGCTGGCCCAGGCCGAGGCCGGCATCGATTTCATTGCGCCGTCGGACATGATGGACGGCCGCATCGGCAGCATCCGCGATGCGCTGGAAGCCCACGGATTCATCCATACGCGGATCCTGTCGTACGCAGCAAAATACGCTTCCAGCTTCTATGGTCCGTTCCGCGACGCGGTGGGATCGTCCGCCAGCCTGGGCAAGGCTGATAAACATACCTACCAGATGGATGTCGGCAACAGCGATGAAGCCCTGCGTGAGGTCGAGCTCGACCTTGCCGAAGGCGCCGATGTGGTGATGGTGAAGCCGGGGCTTCCGTACCTGGATATCGTGCGCCGGGTGAAGGACACCTTCGGTGTGCCTACCTTCGTGTACCAGGTGAGCGGCGAGTACGCGATGATCAAGGCCGCCGCGCAGAACGGCTGGCTGGACGAGAAGAAAGTGGTGCTCGAATCGCTTGTCTCGATCAAGCGCGCCGGCGCCGATGCCATCCTTACCTATTTCGCCATCGACGTGGCGCGCTGGTTGCGCGACGACAGGTAAAGCCGGACGAGGTCGTCATTTGTCCATGCCATAATTCCGGTCACAGATCCCGGGGTAGAGGCCATGGAAAACCACCAGTTCCTGCAATCGGCGGTCATCTTCCTGCTCGCTACGGTAGTGGCGGTGCCCATTTCCAAGCGATTCAAGCTCGGGGCGGTACTGGGCTACCTGGTCGCGGGCCTGGCGATCGGGCCTTCCGGCTTTGGCCTGATCCGCGACACGGCCGGCGTTGCCGCGATCTCCGAGTTCGGTGTGGTGCTGATGTTGTTCGTTATCGGCCTTGAGCTCTCGCCGCAGCGGCTGTGGGTGATGCGGCGCGCCGTGTTTGGCAGCGGCCTGGCCCAGGTGTTGCTGACCATGCTGGTGATCGGCGCCGTGGCCTCCATGGCATTCGGCCTGGCGGCACGATCGGCCGTGATTGTCGGTGGGGCGCTGGCGCTGTCCTCCACCGCCTTCGGCCTGCAGATCCTGGCCGAGCGGAAGGAAGCGAACTCCGGGTATGGCCGGATGGGTTTTGCCATCCTTCTCTTCCAGGACCTGGCTGCCATCCCGCTGATTGCTGCCATCCCACTCCTTGGCGGATCCATGGAACATGGAACCCACCCACCGGAGCTCTCCAGGATCGCCATCGTGGTCGGCGGCATCGTGCTGGTGGTGCTGGGTGGGCGGCTGCTGCTGCGGCCAGTGTTCCGTTTCGTTGCGCGCGCCGGTAGCGTGGAGGTATCGACCGCCACGGCACTGCTGGTGGTAATGGGTACGGCCCTGGTGATGGAATTGATCGGTGTGTCCGTGACGCTCGGCGCCTTCCTTGCCGGCGTGCTGCTGGCCGATTCGGAATATCGCCACGAGCTTGAGTCGAACATCGAGCCCTTCAAGGGATTGCTGCTGGGGTTGTTTTTCATCAGCGTGGGCATGTCGGTGGACCTCTCCCTGTTGATCCACCAGCCACTGTTGATCCTGGGCCTCGTGGCCCTGTTGCTGGCAACCAAGTCACTGGTGCTGTGGCCGCTGGGCCTGGCGGCGGGCCGACTGAGCATGGCCGACTCCTGGCGACTTACCGCGCTCCTTGCCTGCGGTGGCGAGTTCGCCTTCGTGGTACTGAACCTGGCGCAGTCCAACCACTTGCTCGACAGCACCCAGCGCAACGTCCTGGTCCTGGTCATCACCTTGTCGATGGCCTTGACGCCGCTGCTGGTGATCAGCGTGGCAGCCCTGTTGAATGTGAAAGCACGCAAGCCAGACCGGGAATTCGAAACGCCGGATGTTGCCAGTCCCCGGGTGATCATCGCCGGCTTCGGCCGTGTCGGCCAGATTGTCTCGCGCCTGCTGCGCGCACACGATATTCCCTTCGTGGCCCTTGAGAACTCCGTCGAGCAGGTGGAATTCTCGCGCCGCTTCGGCGGCACCTCGCTGTTCTTCGGCGACCCGGCGCGGCCGGAACTGCTGCGCGCGGCGCAGGCACAAACGGCTGAAGTTTTCGTCCTGGGCACGGACGATCCGGACGTGAACCTGCGCACCGCACGGCTGGTGCGCCGCCAGTTTCCCCACCTGAAGATCGTTGCCCGCGCACGCAACCGGCAACATGCGTTCCGCCTGATGGACCTGGGCATCGAGGAGCCGGTGCGCGAGACCTTCTATTCCTCGTTGAAGATGGCACGCCTGACGCTGCAGGCGCTGGGCATGCCCGAGGATCTGGCCGAGGCCCGCGTCGACCGCTTCCGCAAGCACGACGAACAACTATTGGCCAAGCAATACCTGGTATACGACGACGATGCGGCGCTCCGCGAGACCTCGCTTGAGGCCCTGGGTGACCTGCAGAGGCTCTTTGAAGCCGATACCGCCGATGACGGCATGCATCGGGAAGAGAACGTCTGATCAGGGAAGGTGGGTCGGGTGGTGCCGTTCTTCTTCGTTCACCACGTGCCGTTGGTGCAGGTCCGAGGCTACATCCCCGGCGGGTGCTTCCTTCAGCGGCGGCGGCGGCGGATCGCGAGGCTCGGCGGCGCCCGGCGTGATCTTCAGGATCGAATGGCGCACTTCGCGGGCAAGGATCAGCCGCGCGTCGTCGACCATGCCTTCCAGGGCCTGGGCGAAATCGAGCTTGCCTTCGGCATCGGTCCACACCACCTTGCGCTCGCGAAGCTTCTGGATGAAACCGCGGAACAGGGCCTTGTCGAAGAATTCCGGAGCCGATAGTTCGTTTAGCATCCCCAGGCGTTGCGCGGTGAGCGTGCAGGCGTTCTCAAGTTCACCTGCCGTGAGCGTGTGCGGCCCGTTCTTCACCAGGGCGGCGATGGCGATGTAATAGCGCTCGAACGCTTGCAGCAGGCTGCGGGCGATCACCCGAAGCTGGTAGGCGCCGTCGTCCTGGCCGGGACCGCGCTCGAGCAGGCGGCCTTCGCCGGAGGTTTCCAGGATGCCCCGCGCCACGAAGAAATCGACGGTGGCCTGCATCTGCCCGGTGAAACCTTCTTCGTCCCACGGCAGGAACAACTCACCCTGGATGAACGGATAGACGATGCGGCCCAGGCGGATCACCGACGAACGTGACATGCGGCGGTTGTTGAGGAAGCAGCAGGCCACCCAGGCGGCCGTGGCATTCAAGTGCAGAACATTGTTTCGGAAGTACGAAAGCAGCACCGCCTGCTCGCCCTCGGCCATCAGTACATCGCCCAGCGGGTGGCGCACGCGCCGGATCCAGCCCATCTGTTCGCCGTAGGCGATGATGCCGGCAGGCGGGGTGGGAGTGACGGTGACACGGTCGGAATAGGGAAGTTCCGTGACCAGGGCCTTGGTCAATTCCAGCTGGGCCAGCAGGTCGCTCTCGGCCATGGCGTGCTTGGGCGTGGCAAGCAACGCCAGCGCCAGCAGGTTGATCGGGTTGACGTCGGCAGCGCGGTTGATGTTCACCAGGATGCGTTCGGCCAGGTCGTCGACCATGCCGGACAGCCACTCGGGCCTGGCGTCGGGTGCGGCCGTGGTCTGGCGCCACGCGGGCTCGGCGGCGTCGAGCAGTGGCTCCAGCGCGATCGGCTCGCCGAAGTTCAAGGTGACGTGGCCGTAGCGCTGGCGAAGCACTTTCAGTCCCCGCAACAGGCCCAGTAGCGATTCCTTCTCTTTCGGCTTGCCGGTCAATTCACCGATGTAGGATTTTCCTTCCATCAGTTTCTCGTAGCCGATGTACACCGGCTGGAACAGCACCGGGCGCCGCGGCGCGCGCAGGAATGCACGTACGGTCATCACCAGCATGCCGGCCCGCGGAGCCAACAGGCGGCCAGTGCGAGAGCGACCGCCTTCGATGAAATATTCAAGCGGCACGCCACGGTCGACCAGTTGCGCCAGGTATTCGTTGAACACCACCGAATACAGCGCGTTGCCGCGGAAGCTGCGGCGCAGGAAGAAGGCGCCGCCGCGACGCAGGATCGGCCCGATCACCGGCAGGTTCAGGTTCACACCGGCGGCGATGTGGGGTGGCACTACTCCGGACTGGTGCAACTGGTAGGACATCAACAGATAATCTGTGTGGCTGCGATGGCATGGCACGTACACCACTTCGTGGCCCGGCGCCGCGGCGCGCGCCTTGTCGAAATGGTGCATGGCGATGCCGTCGTAAAGCTTGTTCCAGAAGTTCGACAGAAGGAACGAGGTCGAGCGAACCACCGGGTGGGAATAATCGGCCGAGATTTCCATGGCCATGCCGTGTGCGCGCCGCCAGGCCTTCGCGTAAGGGATTTTTTCCTTTGCCGACGTGGCAGCTACCTGCTCGCGCACGGGTTCGGCATTGAGCACGGCATCGACCACGGTGCGCCGGTGCGAGAGGTCCGGGCCGATCACGGCGGCACGGATACGCCGGAAATGCGTGCGCAACACGCGGGCGATCTTGCGGGTCAGGCGTTCGACGCGCATGTCGCCGGCGTCATCGAGCACCTGGCGCAGCGAAACGGGCGCCGAGAAATGCACCACCGTGTCGCGGCCATTCAACAGCACGGCCAGCAGGCGCCGGAAGCGGCCCACCACGACCCAGTTTTCGGAAAACAGCACGCGGAACCAGCCGCTCTCGCGGCCGGGGGCCCGGCCGACGTAGATCGACACCGGTACCAGCTGGACGTCCTGGTGGGGCATGGCTTCCAGCGCATGCACCAGCCGGTTCAAGGGTTCTTTCGGCAAGGCGGCCTGGCGCCGGCCGAAACCCCAGCCTTCGCGGCGTGCCAGGGCGAACATGGCGCGGCGCCGGCGCACGGGAATGTTCGGCACCGGCTGCATGGGGCTGGGCAGGCCCGCCTCGCGGCAGGCGCGTTCAAGGATCAGCGCATCGGACACGCCATCGCGCTCGACCACGTAGCAGACCGGTATATCCGCCCGCAGCAGGCTGGAAGGCTCGACCGGATCGCGCTTGATGCGCACCCAGGGCTCAAGTACGCGGCTTAAAAGTGCGAACCACCAGGGACCTCGCGGGCGGGTGCGGGCCGGGTTGACGGGATAGGTGGAAGGATCAGCCATCGGGCTAGTTTAGCGTGCGCCTGTTAAGGGCGCGGCGCGGATGTCGACGCCCAGGCCGTGGACGATGTCATTGTGGCTGGAACGCACCGACTCGAGCAGGTCGCGGTCGTACCAGCGGCCGTCTTCACGCACCATGGCGATGTCGATCGAGAGCGGACGGTCCACCAACGTATACATCACGCGGACGCGGGCGCTGGCCTCGGTATTTTCCAGCACCTGGGTATGCGCCGAGGCGAACATGGCGTCGAGGTCGAGATGGTAGAGGTGGGCCATGTCCACCACGGCATTGAAGGCCAGCTGCTGGTTGCGCATGGATGTCTCGAAGTCCGCAGGTTTGCCATCGGCTGTAAATTGCAGGTCCTTGCCGGCCGCCACCGCGATGTCGATCGCCTTGTGCGCGGCGGCCACGTCACCCCAGGGTGCGGCCTGGGCCCACGGGCCCAACGCCAGCACGGCCTCGCGGGCCAGCGCCTTTTGCGCCGTGGTGAGCGAAGTGGCGCTGCCGATGCCGGTCATGGCAATGGATTGGAAAATGCCGATGGTCAACGGCATCTGCTCCCGGTAGTCGCGTTCGAAGTGGAGCACGAAGGGGGATATTTCAGTCCACAGCCGCTTGTCGGCACCATCACGGCCGAGCTCGGCCAGGGATGTATCCAGGCGCTGCCGGTCGGGTTCGTCGAGCAGGCCGGGGCGTCGCTGCCAGTCGGCCTTGAGATTGGCGAAATCGGCAGGTGGCAGGGCGTGTTGCCAGAAGCCGGCGAAATCACCCCTGCCCAGGAGGTCCACCGAGGCCTTCAGTGCTGCCTCGGGCGGCGTCACCGCCACGGGCGCAGGCGCGTCTTCCTGGTGACAGGCAACGAGCAGGCACGCGGCAAGGGCAAGGAACAAGCGATGCATGGTGCGCAGCATAAAAAAAGAAAACCCCGCGGGTCGGGCCTGCGGGGCTTGCCGGCTCCAGGCCGGAAAGGGAAATGGCCTTGCCCGCTTCGCTTTGGCGGCTTACGGTTTCGGCGCGGCCATCTTAATTGCGCGTTAAAATTAAGGCAATAGGTAAGATTTCATGTCTAACTAATTGAATTTATTTACTTATCCCTTAAAGCGTCGATTTTTTCCTTCCGACGCTCCCCGCGGGGCAGGGTGTAGTCATTGTTGAACACGGCCGGCTCCCACGATCCATAGGTAGGGTTGGGGAACACGAACCAGCGCTCGCCGATCCACGCACGATAAGGCGCGATAGCTTTCTCGCGGCCTTCAGGGGTGTTGGCAATCACGGTGACGAAGTCGCCTACCTGGTCGCCAAACTGCATCAGCACCCGGTATTTGCCGGCGATCAACTGTCGGCGGCATCCTTTCTCGGTGCCTACCTGCTCACAACCGGGGACAAAGGTGCCCAGGCCCAGGAACGCTTCGGGACCCGATACCGGCAGGCCCGCCTGGCGCAGGTTGCGCAGGGTCGGTTCGTCCAGGTCCTTGGCGCGGTTGGATACGTAGATCACGGCAATGCCGTGGCTGGCCGCCCATTGGGTGAAGGCCACCGCGCCGGGCATGGCGCGGGCCACCGCCTCCTTGCACCAGGCGGCCCAGTCCGCTTCATTGAATTCGCCGCCCCCGCGGATGACACGCACCTGGTAGGGGGAGTTGTCCAGCACGGTCTCGTCGATGTCCAGTACCACGGCAGGCTTGAGTTTCCTGCTCAAGGGCGTGGTGCGGTCATCCTTGGGCAATGCGTCCCAGGAGGGGTCTTTCAGGGCGTGGGTGAGTTTCTCCTGCGCGTCGCGGAAGACTTCTTCGTAGATCAAATCATGCTCGACCGCGCGCTGGCTCCACAAGGCGGCATTGAGGTTGTCGTCGGCGGGGGCGGCGGCCACGGTGGGTTGGGCATCCGGGGCGGTTGCGGGTGCGGAAGTGGCCTTGGGCTGGTGGTCGACGGTGGCGCAGGCGGAAAGCGCCAGCGCACAGCCAAGCACCAGCGGTCGAATCAATGACATGCTTTGGGCATCCTGCTGAAAGGGCGGGTGATAATCGGGAAAGTTTACGACAGCTGGGTGACGCCCGGCCCGGCCCCGCGCCACGGCCGCGACACCCGGCCATCGTATAAAGTCACGAACTGGCCCCACCGCACGGACCCGAATGGACAACCTCTCGCGCTCGACCCTGCCCATCCGCATCGCCAGCTACACCCTGGCTGCCGTGGCGCTTTTCCTGGTGATGGAAGTCCGGCTGCTGCCGGCGCTGCTGGCGGGCCTGCTGGTTTATGAAGTGGTGTTCTCCACCGCGCCGCTGCTGGGTAACCGTCTGGCGGGAACGCGCGCACGCGCCCTGGTGGTGGCGATCCTGGCGGTGGTCGTGGTGGGCTTGTTGATCCTGGGCATCTTCGGCGCCGTCAGCTTCCTGCGTAGCGAACTGGGCAACCCCGAGGTGCTCTGGCAGACCCAGCTGATGCCATTGGTGGACAAGGCGCGCGAACAACTACCCATGGTCGTCGTCGACCACCTTCCGGACAGCGTGGAAGAACTGCGTCTGGCCCTTACCGGATTTGCCAGGACACATGCGGTCAGCCTTCAGCTGGCTGGTAAGGAGGCTGCGCGTGTCACCGTGCACATCCTGATCGGCCTGGTATTGGGCGGGATCGTCGCGCTGTCGCGCACGCGGCCGCCGCACCAGGTGGGCCCGCTGGCAGCGGCCCTGGGCCTGCGCTGCTCGCGCCTGGCCAAGGCGTTCCACGACATCGTGTTCGCGCAGATCAAGATTTCACTGGTCAACACCGTGCTCACCGGCATCTTCCTGCTGGGCGTGCTGCCGCTGATGGGCATCCATGTGCCGCTGGCCAAGACCCTGGTGCTGTTCACTTTCGTGGTGGGCCTGCTGCCGGTGATCGGCAACCTCATCTCCAATACCGCCGTGACCATCGCCGGGTTGTCGGTGTCGCTGTACGTGGGCATGGCAGCGCTGGGTTTCCTGATCGTGGTGCACAAGCTGGAGTATTTCCTGAACGCGCGCATCGTCGGCACGCAGATCCGCGCCCGGGCCTGGGAGCTTTTGATCGCGATGCTGTTCTTCGAGGCGGCCTTCGGGCTGGCCGGCGTGATCGCCGCGCCCATCTTCTACGCCTACCTGAAGCAGGAACTGGAAGCGGAGCGGCTCATCTAGCGGTTGTTGGCCGCCAGCATCGCGGCGATCTTCGCCATGTGCGATTGCGCCGTCTCGCGGGTGACCTGGGCATCGGCCTCCGGATCCTTGCCTTCCCAGTGAAGGTCGTCTTCGGGTAGTTCCTTCAGGAAACGGCTGGGCTGGTTGGAGAGGATCTCGCCGTATTTCTTCGTGCGGGCCGAATAGCTCAGGGTGAGCAATTCCTTGGCGCGGGTAATCCCCACGTACATCAGGCGGCGTTCTTCGTCGATGCGGCCTTCGTCGAGCGCGCCTTCGTGGGGAAGGGTGCCATCTTCGCAGCCGGCGATGAATACAAACTGGAACTCCAGGCCCTTGGCCGAATGCAGGGTCATCATGCGCAGCGCGTTGCCGGGATCGTCGCGGTCGGCATGGCTGAGCAAGGCCAGCTGCGCGGCAAGATCGCCCGCGCCGCCGCCATTCTTCTGCATGGCGGCGAACCACTCGGTGAGCTCGCGCAGGTTGCCCAGCTTGCGATCGCGGGTGATCTGGTCGGGTGTGGTGGAAGCGATCTGCGCGGCATAGCCGGTCTTCTGCAACAGCATCTCCACCAGTTCCGCGGCGCTGTGGTGGATCGCGGCACTGCGCAGTTCATCCATCAGGCGGGTGAACGAGGCCAGCTGCGAGGCCGGTCGCGGTGAAAGGGTCTTCAGCACGCTGTCGCTGCGTGCGGCGTCGAGCATCGAGGCGCCGCGGGAGGCGGCTACCTGGCCGAGTTTCTCAAGCGTAGTGGCGCCGATCTCGCGTTTGGGTACGTTCACCACACGCAGGAAGGCCGCGTCGTCGGTTGGGTTGGCAAGCAGCCGCAGGTAACACAGCACGTCCTTGACCTCCGCGCGGTCCAGGAAGCTCAAGGCGCCGGACAGGTGGTAGGGCACGCGTGCCAGGCGCAGGGCTTTCTCCAGCGGGCGGGCCTGGAAATTCCCGCGATAGAGGATGGCGAAGTCACTCCAGCGGCAGCCTTTTTCCTTGTATTTTTCGTAAAGGTGCGAGGCGATGGCGGCGATCTTCTCTGCTTCGTGCTCGCTTTCCTTGCATTCGAGCACACGGATGGGCGGCCCTTCCAGGTGGTCGCTCCACAAGCGCTTTTCGTGCACGTGCGGATTGTTTGCGATCAGCTTGTTGGCAGCTCGCAGGATGCGCTTGGCGCAGCGGTAGTTCTGCTCGAGCTTGATCACCTGCAACTGTGGGAAATCGCGGCCAAGCTGGTCGATGTTCTCAGGGTTGGCGCCGCGCCAGGCGTAGATGCTCTGGTCGTCGTCGCCCACGCAGGTGAAGCGCGCCTTGTCGCCGGAGAGCGCCTTGAGCAGGCGGTACTGGGCGTCGTTGGTGTCCTGGTATTCGTCCACCAGCAGGTAGCGCAGGCGCTCGCGCCAGGCAAGGCGGCAGTCGTCGTCGGCTTCCAGGATGCGCAAGGGCAGTCGGATCAGGTCATCGAAATCCACCGCGTTGAAGGCAGCCAGGCGCTGCTGGTAGAGGTCGTAGATGGTGGCGGCTTCAATCTCGCGCGGGCTTCGCGCCGCGGCCATGGCTTCGTCGGGGGTGAGAGCCGAGTTCTTGGCCCGGCTCACCAGGTTCCGCAGGCCGTTGAGCACCTCGGGCTTGACGCCCTTGGGCGAGAGCTCCTTGATGATGGCGTCGGTGTCGTCGGCGTCCAGCACCGAGAAGCCGCGCCGCAGACCGGCACGTTCATGTTCGATCTGCAGGAATTTCAGGCCAAGGGCGTGGAATGTGCAAACGGTGACCGCCGCCGCAGCCTCGGCCGGGATGATCTTCGAGACGCGTTCGCGCATTTCGCGCGCGGCCTTGTTGGTAAATGTGATCGCTGCAATCTTTTCCGGCGCAAGCTTGCGGCGGCCGATCAGATGGGCGATCTTCTCGGTGATGACGCGCGTCTTGCCCGAGCCGGCACCGGCCAGGACCAGCAGGGGGCCGTCGCAATATTCGACCGCCGCGTGTTGTTGCGGATTAAGCATGGACGGAAGGTTTCACGGCAGGCGGTTGGAGCGAGGGGCCATGGTAGCAGACGCAAGCCATGCCTTCGGAAGCAGACAGGGGAGCGGAAGATGACGGTTGCACAGGTGGGGAACGAAGTTCAGTGCGATGTCGCCGTGATCGGCGGCGGGCCGGGTGGCAGCACTGCGGCGGCCCTGCTGGCAAGGCGGGGATATCGCGTGGTGGTCCTTGAGAAAGCGCGCCATCCCCGCTTTCATATCGGCGAGTCGCTGCTGCCGATGAACCTGCCGCTGTTCGAGCGGCTTGGTGTGCTGGACAAGGTGCGCGCCATCGGCGTGCACAAGCGCGGCGCGGATTTTGAATCCGATACGCCTGCCGGTTACAGCACGTTCTCTTTTGACCGCGCCCTGGGGTCCAGTCCGCCACACGCTTACCAGGTGTACCGCCAGGATCTCGACCAGATGCTCTTCGAACACGCCCGGGAGTGCGGCACTGACGCCCGCGACGGCGTGGAGGTGCTTTCCGTGGAGCAGTCCGGCCCGAGGGACAGCGTCCTGGCCGCGCGGGCGGATGATGGCAGCACGTACACCGTCCGTGCGAAATACGTGGTGGATGCCAGTGGTCGCGATGGATTCATCGCGACGAAAAAGAAGCTTCGCCGACGTAACCGCGAGCACCAGAGCGCGGCGATCTTCGGTCATTTTTCAGGTGCGCAGTTCCGACCTGGGGAAGATGCCGGAAACATCAGCATTTACCGCTTCGAGCACGGCTGGATCTGGATGATTCCCCTGCCAGGGGGGGTGATGAGCGTCGGTGCGGTATGCCGGCCGGCCTATCTGAAAACGCGTCGTGGCCAGAATGTGGATTTCTTCATGGCCACCCTCAATGACAACGCCCAGCTGGCGCAGCGCCTGTCCGGCGCCACCCTGATCGACAACGAAGTGCGCGTGACGGGCAATTACGCCTATGACGCCACCGAGATGGCGGGTCCGGGCTGGATCCTCATCGGCGATGCCTTCGCATTCCTCGACCCGGTATTTTCGTCCGGTGTTTACCTGGCCATGCATGGAGCCGAGCAGGCCGTGGACGTGATTGACCGCGCCCTGCGCGACCCCGCGGCCGAGGCCGCCGCGCAACGGCGCATGCAACGGCGCGTGCGCATGGGCATACGCCGATTCGCGTTTTTCATCTATCGGTTCAACGGTCCGGTGATGGCCAACCTTTTCAGCCACCCCCGGAATGCCTTTCGACTGGAGCAGGGGGTGATCTCCATGCTTGCCGGCGACATCTACGATTCGCGGCCGGTCTGGTTGCGCCTGCAGATGTTCAAGCTTCTCTATGGCGTGGGCGTGATGCTGGACCTGCGCCGTTGGTGGGCCGAGCGCAGGTTACGCCTTTCCCAAGCCGCCGCTGACTGACCTTTCCCCCCAGGCGGGAAGAATGCCGACAGCGCGTCGCAAAACGGTAATATGGCGCGATGGCGAAGCTCTATTTCTACTATTCGGCGATGAATGCCGGCAAGACCACCACCTTGCTGCAGAGCGCCCATAACTACCATGAACGCGGGATGCGCACGCTCATCCTCACCCCCTCGCTGGACAACCGTTACGGCGAGGGCGTGGTGGCTTCGCGTATCGGCCTGAAGGCCGCGGGACGTCGTTTCTCCTCCACGGAGGATTTGCTGGCCACCACCCAGGCGGACATCACCGGGCACGGTGCACTGCATTGCGTCCTGGTCGATGAAGCCCAGTTCCTCAGTCGTGCCCAGGTGTGGCAACTCTCCGATGTGGTCGATCGCCTGGGTATTCCCGTGCTCGCCTACGGGTTGCGCACCGATTTCCGCGGGGAGTTGTTCGAAGGCAGCAAATACCTTCTTGCCTGGGCGGATAACCTCGACGAAATCAAGACCATCTGCCACACCGGTCGCAAGGCCACCATGGTGGTGCGTGTGGATGAACAGGGCCAGGCCGTGACCCAGGGCCCACAGGTTGAGATCGGTGGCAACGACCGCTATGTCTCGGTCAGCCGCGCCGAATTCAAGAAGATCACCGCCGGCGACGGCCGCATCGAGTTGCAGCAATCGGTGCTGCCGCTAGGCAACAATGCATAGGAAACACTAGTGACCGACACCCCGCTCAACACCTGGCCGCGGCCCTATTTCCAGCAAGCCGGCGGAAAGTCGATGCTGCTGTTCTTCATTTTCGGCAGCTTCGACGAGGAAATCGTCATTCCCGCGCGCAAGTACGATAGCGCGGGCCTGCCTGGTGGCGTCGAGCTGCAGCGCTACCAGAACGCCGTGCTATCGCGCTGGGAAGGCTATCCGCTCTCCGGCGCGCTGGGCGAGATCCTCAAGGAAGACAACCCGTCGGGCTTCGAACGCGCGCGCCAGGCGCCGCATGTGCTGGCGGTACGTGGCGAAGTGGATGATTCGGCAAGCCTGGATTACCTGCGCGATACACTCGGCGTGGTCGCCGCGCTGCTCGATGCCGGCGGCGCGGTGGTGGTGGATCCGCAGCTGTTGTCGCTGTACGAGGCTCCGCAGTGGCGTAACCACTACCTGGTGGAGGGCGGCGCGCCGCCGCGCAACCACGTGTTGATCCTGTGTAGCGACGACGAACACAACCCCGGCCGCCAATGGATCCACACCCGCGGCATGCGCAAGTTCGCACGACCTGACATCAGCCTTCGAAACGTCCCCGCGGACGACGCCGGCCGCGCTGGCATGCTGGCCGAGCGCATGGTGGAGATGCAGGCCCTCGGTGCTCACTTCGTCGATGGCCAGGGCATGGACATCGAAGGCGTGGGCGAAGACGTTACCGTCTACGTCGGAGGCTCACACGACGACCCCGCCTTCAACAATACCCACGCCGAACTGATCTGGCCCGACGCTCGAAGCTGATGCCTCAAGACTGGCAGCGCGGGCAGTAGAACGTCGAGCGCTGCCCCAGCGTAACGTTGCGGATGGTCATGCCGCACACCTTGCATGGCTCGCCTTCGCGTCCGTACACGAAGAGCTCCTGGAAGAAGTAACCCGGTGCGCCATCGGGTGCGAGGAAATCGCGCAGGGTGGTGCCGCCGCGTTCGATCGCATGGGCCAGGATGCGTTTGACTTCCGTGGCAAGCCTTGCGTACCGCGCGCGGGAAATCGTCCCGGCCTTGCGCCGGGGGTCGATCTTCGCCGCGAACAGCGCTTCGCTGGCGTAGATATTACCCACGCCCACCACCACGGCATTGTCCATCAGCAAGGTCTTCACCGCCGCGCTGCGGCTCCGCGAGGCATTCCAGAGCGTGTCGCCGTCGAAGTCGTCGGTGAGGGGTTCGGGGCCGAGGTTCTTCAGCAATTCGTGCGTCTCGAACGGCCCCTGCCATAGCAGGCTGCCAAAACGGCGCGGATCGGTGAAGCGCAGCATGTCGCCCGAGTCGAGCACGATGTCGACATGGTCGTGCTTGCCCGGCGGGGTGTCATCGGGCAATACGCGAAGTACGCCGGTCATGCCCAGGTGAATGATGGCAGTGCCGGCCTGGCTCTGGATCAGCAGGTACTTCGCCCGCCGTTCCACCGCATCGATACGTTGGCCGGGAAGCAGTGCCGCCACGGCAGTGGGAATGGGCCAGCGCAGATCCGCGCGTCGCAGCACGACACGATCCACTTTGCTGCCCACGACGTGCGGAGCTATCCCGCGCCGCGTGGTTTCGACTTCCGGAAGTTCAGGCACGAAGCGGCTCAGCTCCAGTCGGCATGGAAGCTACCCTTGTCATCGGTGCGCTCGAAGGTATGCGCGCCGAAGAGGTCGCGTTGGGCCTGGATCAGGTTCGCCGGCAGCGTCTGGCTTCGGTAACCGTCGAAGTAGGCGATGGCGGAGGAGAAACACGGAACCGGCACGCCGGCCTGCACGGCTGCCACCACCACTTCGCGCAGGGCATCCTGGTATTTCTCTGCGATGTCGGCGAAATACGGCGCCATCAGCAGGTTGGTCAGATCGCTGTCCTGGGCGTACGCGTCGGTAATCTTCTGCAGGAAGCGTGCGCGGATGATACAGCCGGCGCGGAATACCTTGGCAATCTCGCCATACTTCAGGTTCCACTTGTACTCCGCTGACGCCGCGCGCAACTGGGCGAAGCCCTGTGCGTAGGACACGATCTTGCTGAAGTACAGCGCCTTGCGTACCGATTCGATCAATGCATCGCGATCGCCGGGTTTGACGGCCCCGGGGCCGGCCAGCTTTTTGCTGGCGGCGACGCGCTCATCCTTCATCGATGACAGCACGCGTGCAAATACCGCTTCGGTGATCAGCTGCAGCGGCACGCCTAGATCCAGCGCACTCTGGCTTGTCCACTTGCCGGTTCCCTTCTGCGCAGCGCGGTCGAGGATCACGTCGACGAGATCTTTCCCCGTCTTCTCATCCTTCCTGGCGAAGATGCGCGAGGTGATTTCGATCAGGTAGCTGTCGAGCTCGCCCTTGTTCCACTCGGTATAGACCCTGGCCAGTTCTTCGTTGGAAAGGCCCAGCACGTTCTTGAGCACCGCGTAACTTTCGGCGATCAGCTGCATGTCGCCGTACTCGATGCCGTTGTGCACCATCTTGACGTAGTGGCCGGCTCCGTCGGGTCCCATGTACGACACGCAGGGCTCGCCATCGGGCGCTCGCGCTGCGATTTCGATAAGGATCGGCGCCACCAGGTCGTACGCTTCCTTCTGGCCGCCCGGCATGATGGACGGACCATGCAGCGCGCCCTCTTCGCCGCCGGACACGCCCGTGCCGATGAAGTGGATGCCGTGCCTGGCCAGTTCCTCGTTGCGGCGAATGGTGTCCTTGAAGAAGGTATTGCCGCCGTCGATCAGCACGTCGCCCTTGTCCAGCAGGGGTAGCAGTTCCGCGATGGTCGAGTCGGTGGCTTCGCCCGCCTTCACCATCAGCAGGATGCGGCGCGGCTTCTCCAGCGACTGGACGAATTCCTCCGGTGAATAAGTGCCCACCAGCTTTTTGCCGGGAAAGGACTTCAGCATGTCATCGGTGCGTTCGCGGCTGCGATTGAATACCGAAACGGCGTGCCCCCGGCTTTCGATGTTCAGCGCCAGGTTGCGGCCCATCACGGCCAGTCCGACCACGCCGATGGCTTGCTTGCTCATGGGATTTAAGCTCCGCGAAGAAAGAGGGGACCGCTTCGATATAGGCGCAGTGCGGTGGATGGCAAGGCCATCCATGATTACCCCGTGCCCGTCATCAGAATGTTGTGGTGCTAATGCGTGGTCTTGTCCGGCCGGGGCAGGGCCTGCAGGGGTATCAGGGCGATGCGCTCGCCCACCCGGGCATAGCGGAGCTGGCCGATGGCCGCCGGCTCGCCGAATTCGATGGTGATGTCGCCCAGCCGTAGCGTGGCTACGGGTGGTGCCAGGCCGAGCTTGGCCACGTCGAAATCGTTGACCGGCCGCCAACTGGCCACCGGCGCGGCGGCGAGGTTGACCAGGTCTTCCAGGCGCCCTTGGTCAACGGCGGTGCCGGGTGATCCATCCAGTGTCCAGGTGCCCTCGTGCCGGGTCCATGACTTGCGCGGTCCGCCGCGGAAGGACAGCTCGACATGCGTGAAGGTGGCTTCGTCCAGCGACGAGAGCATCTGCTGTTGCGCACGGGTATTGTCGTGATGCACCTGCAGCCACATGGCCAGGGCCAGGAACGCGACCACGGTCACCATGGTCAGGCGCCGGAGCGTCTGTCGCTTCACCGGCGCCGGCGCCGCCACGCGATGAATCCACCCATGGCGGCAAGAAGCACGGGCAACCCCACCAGGAAGACCAGCGTCAGGACATCCAGGCGTGCCTGCGAGAGTTCCAGCACGCGATCCGGAGCGCCGCGCGGTGGCAGCGCCACCAGTGCGTCGTCGCCCAGCAGCCAGTCGAAGATGCGTTCGCCCAGGGCCCGGTTGCCGCCGTTGCCGACGAAGGTGTTGGCAAGGAAATCACCGTCACCCACCACTACCACGCGCTGCTCGTTCTTCTCGGGGCTGGGCGACAGGCGGGTCTGGGCAAAACCAAAATCCAGCGGGCCACGAAGCTCGCCCGCCGCCGCGTCGTAGCGGATGGTGGAGGGCTGGTCATTGGCGATGCCATGGAAGGCCGTCCAGCTCTGCTCGCCGGTACGCAGGAACGCCGCGACCGTCCAGTCGGTGCCGGAGACCTTGGCCAGGCCCGCCGCTTGCGGGAAAAGGGTGGTGAGGGTGAAACCATGCGTGATTGCGTGCGGCGGGTAACTCACCTGCACGATCTGCCGCGGGTCGGTGAGATTCAGGCTGGCGCCCTGGCCATCTACCAGCACGCCGGGCAGCAGGCGCACGCCCAGCGCATCAGCCAGCGGTTTCAGGCCCAGGTCCTGGTCGCCGGGTTCAGCGAGCCAGAGCAGGTTGCCACCGTTGCCGATGTAGTTCACCAGCGCCTGTACCGCGGCTGGCGACAACGGCGCCGAAGGGCTGGCAAGCACCACGAGGTCCGTATGCTCGGGCACCGCCTGGACCTGGCCGAAGTTCAGCGGCACCGAGCGCAGACCGCGGGCCTCGAACTGGGTCATGAAGGTGCCCAGATCGGCATTGGCCTTGCCGCCAGGCAGCCGCTCGCCATCGCCGGTGACGAAGCCGACGATACGCTCGCCGCCGCGCGCCAGTCGCTCCAGGGCGTTGCTCATGGAGCGTTCGGTGAGCGAATCATCCAGGCGCTGCACGCGGTTCTTGTAGTGGATGATCATGGCGCCGTCGTTGCTGATGCCCAGCTCGCGCATGGCGGCGGGATCTTTTTCCGGATCGACGAAGCGAAGGGTGAGGTCACGCTTGGCGCGCTGGTAGCGCTCCATGAAAGCGCCGATGTTTGCGCGCAGCTCACCGGAGGGGCTGGCGTAGCTCACCACCTCCACCGGCCCGGGCAGGCGGTCGAGCACGGCCTGGCTTTCCGCCGCGATGGAGGCGCGGCCACCGGCGCTCCAGTCGGCTCGCACGGCATACCGCGAGGTAAAGAAACCGACACAGGCGGCGGCCAACAGCAAGGCCAGCGCAAAGACCCAGCTTTCCAGGCGGCGCATCAGCGGCGACCCCGCTCATCGGCCAGGCGCCTGCTGGCCAAGGCCAGCGACACTACGATAACAATCAGGAACCAGGCGATGTCGTTCGTCCCCACGACGCCGCGCGCCATGATCTGAAGGTGCGTACTCATCGCCAGCCAGTCGAGGAATCCGCCCTCAACGCCGGCCGCGCGCGCGCCGGCGTTCACTGTCCACAGTGCCAGCGCGATGATCAGAGCCGCTACCGCCGCCAGGGCGGCCTGAGCGGTGAAGGCCGAGCAGGCGATGCCGATGGCGGCGAGGGCCGCCATCATCAGGGCGCAGCCCAGGGTGGCGGCGGCCAGCTTGCCGAAGTCCAGGTGGACCGACCCCGCCAATGCCAGCGGCATCGCCAGTGCCAGCAACAGCCAAAGCGCGAGCCAGCACAGTGCGGCCAGGTACTTGCCCAGCACCACGTGCGAGGGTGGTTGCCCGGTGGACAGCAGCAGGGGAAGGGTGCCCTGGCGGCGGTCGCTGGCAATGAGCGTCATCGTCATCAGCGGCACCACCACGAACGATAGTTGCAGCAGTTCCGCCAGCAACGGCACGGCGACAAGATCGGTGAAGCCCGGGCCGTCGGCCATCGCCGCCAGCTTCACCTGCATCTTCATGAAGGTATCGAGCAGGAACAGATATCGCCAGGCCAGCCAGCCCAGCGTAAGGGCGGCCAGCAACCAGGCCAGCGGGCGCACGCGCAGGCGGCGCAACTCCAGTCCGGCAACCGCGGCGACGCTCATGCGGCCTCCGCGCGGGTGGCGATGGTGAAGAAGGTCTTGTCCAGCGCCTGGCGGTCGGCATCGCTGGCTAGCGGTCCGTCATGGCGCAGGCGGCCCTCGTGCAGGATGGCCGCGCGCGTACACACGGCGGTGACCTCCGCCAGCACATGGGTGGACAGGATCACCGCGGAACCTGCTGCGGCGCGCTCGGCGATGATGTTTCGAAGTTCAGCGGTCTGGACCGGATCGAGCGCATTGGCCGGTTCGTCCAGCACCAGCAGGGCCGGATCGTGCAGTAGCGCGCAGGCCAGGCCCAGGCGCTGGCGCTGGCCCTGGGACAACACCCCTGCCACCCGCCGGGCCATCGGGCCCAGATTCAGCCGGTCGATCACGGCCTCGACCGGCGCCGTGCCGCGCAATCCGCGCAAGCTGGCGGACGCCTGCAGGTGTTCCCTTACCGTCAGTTCCGGCCACAGCGGGGCAGTTTCAGGCAACCAACCCACCAGCCGTCGGCCGATCTCAGGTCGGTCGACGAAGTCCTGACCGTCCAGTTCGATGATGCCGGCATCCGGGCGCAAGGCACCCGCCACCATCGCCAGCGTGGTGGATTTCCCGGCGCCATTGACCCCGAGCAGGCCCAGTACCTCGCCCCGCGCCAGCGACAGGTTCAGGTCGTCCACGGCCACCCGGCCCGCCCGGCGCCGCGCCACGCCCGCCATCCGCAGTAATACCCGGGTGGCGGTCATGCGGCGTTGTTCAGTTTGGCGGGGTCGGCATATAACCTGCATGCCTTGGAACTAGCGGAGAATGGGCGCACGTTGGGATCGGTCATGGGCTGATTGTCACGTCGCCTTTGTATTCGTACAACCGGCGGCACTAAATGTGCGCCCGTCGGTCTAACCGTGCTGGTGGGTATGGTTCATCGTCCACTACACTCTTTCCTCACCTGACTTCGCGTGGTTTTCATCCATGTTCCAGTCGTTGCTCGACTTTCTCTCCAACGGACTGACCCAGGCGGGTTGGGTCGCCAAGCTTGTCTACCTGCTGGTGGTCACGCAGCTGACGATCTTCACCGTCACGCTGTTCTACCATCGCAGCGCAACGCACCGCGGCGTGGACTTCCACCCGGTGCTGGTGCATTTCTTCCGTTTCTGGGGCTGGCTTACCACGGGCATGGTGGTCAAGGAGTGGGTGGCCATCCACCGCAAGCACCACGCCAAGGTCGAAACAGAGGAAGATCCGCATTCCCCGCAGATCTACGGCATCAAGAAGGTCTTCTGGGATGGCGTGTCGCTTTATCGCGACGCCAGCGAGAACAAGGAAGACATGGCCAAGTACGGCAAGGGCACGCCGGACGACTGGCTCGAGCGCAAGTTCTACGGCGGCCACCCCTATTGGGGTCCCACCCTCATGCTCTTCATTGACCTGGCCCTGTTCGGTGCCATCGGTGTCGCCATGTGGGCCGTCCAGATGATCTGGATCCCGTTCTGGGCCGCCGGCTTCGTCAATGGTATCGGCCACTGGTGGGGTTACCGCAACTTCGAAAGCTCCGACACGGCCACGAATATCTCGCCGTGGGGCTTCTGGATCGGCGGTGAGGAACTGCACAACAACCACCACGCTTTCCCGAGCTCGGCGAAGTTCGCCCTGCGCAAGTGGGAGTTCGATATCGGCTGGGCTGCGATCTGCGCCTTCCGTGCCGTCGGCATGGCCAAGGTGTTGCGCGTGGCTCCCACCCTGAACCTGCGTCCCAACGTAAGCCTGCCGGACTCCGAAACGCTCAAGGGCCTGCTTACCCATCGCTTCCACGCGATGACGGACTACTACCGCAATGTGATCCTTGCCACCCTGCGTGACGAAGTCGGCCATGCCGGCGACACCGTCAAGTCCGTGCCGCGCCGCCTGCGTCGCGCCATGGCCGACGGCGGCAAATGGCTGGACACCGAAGGCCGCGAGCGCATGCAGGCCGTCATGGCCCGCCGCCCCACGCTGGCTACCGTGTGTGATTTCCGCACCCGTTTGAACAACGTCATGGAAGAGCGCGGTGCCGAAAACGCCCTGAAGAATCTCCAGGCCTGGATCCATGAGGCCGAGCAAAGCGGCATCCGCTCCCTGCAGGAGTTCGCCCAGCGTTTGAAGGGCTACTCGGCGGCTGGCGCTGCTTAAGCAACCTTGGAAAAAAGAAAGCGAAAAAGGCCGCGCATTGCGCGGCCTTTTTTTATCGCTCGAGTTCGGAAACAACTCCTTGGTCTGTCCGCTTGACGTAATACGTATCACGTAATACTATTCATTTGCCGCGGATGCGGTGCGAGCGTCACGCAGGGATTGCAGGTGATCAAATCGACCAGGGGCAAGCTTGCGCTTGAAGTTGCAGCAGGCCGATGTCCCAGGCAACTCGTTGTCATACGCAGGGTTGTCGAACGCAAAATGGCCTTCGTCGATGCCGCAGGATGCCTGGACGATCTGCGATCACCGCCTGGAAACATGCTCGAAGCGCTCGTGGGCGATCGGGCAGGTCATTACAGCATTCGAATCAATGGCAAATACCGAATCTGCTTCCGTTGGTTGGACGGTGATGCCTATGACGTCGAGATTATCGACTACCACTGACAAGGAGTGAGCTGTGCTTCTCTCAGGCATGCGTCCCATACATCCCGGTGAAGTCCTGCGTGAGGACTACCTCATGCCATTGCACCTGTCGTCGAACGCGCTTGCGCAGGCTTTGCGTGTACCTGCCACGCGGATCCACGAGATCGTCAACGAAAGGCGTGCCGTGTCGGCCGATACCGCCATGCGGCTTGGACGTTTTTTCTCGACCAGTGCCGAGTTGTGGATGAACCTGCAAACGTCGTACGACCTGCGCAAAGCCGGCGTCGAATTCGGCGAGCGCATCGCGAGCGAGGTACTGCCCCTCAAGGCGGCATGACCTGCGACATCATTGTTTCGCGGTGGCGGTACAGGCAAGGTAGAGGCCTCTTTCCTGGGAGACTTCTCCATGACCACCGCAGCACTGCGCAAGTTGCATGAAGGTCCTTCCATCCTGCTGCTTCCCAACGCCTGGGATGCCGGTAGCGCCAGGCTGGTTGAGAGCCTGGGCGCCAAGGTGGTGGCAACCACCAGCGCCGGGCTTTGCTGGTCGCGGGGATATGCCGATGCGGTGGCGCTGCCGCCCGAGCAGATCATCGGCGCGGCGCGGGATATCCGGCGGGTGGTGTCGGTGCCGTTGACCGTGGATATGGAGGCGGGGTATTCCGACGATCCGGATGCCGTGGCGGAGTTGGCGCTGCGGCTGGTGGATGCCGGGGTCAACGGGGTGAATATCGAGGACGGTAACGATGCGCCGGAGCTCCTTTGCCGCAAGCTCACGGCCATTCGGGCGGCATTGGCGAGCGCGGGTGCCGACCTCTTCCTCAATGTGCGTACCGATGTCTATCTTCGTGGGCTCGCCGGAGCGGGTGATGCGGTCGCCGAAGTAGTGCGCCGCGCCGCGTTGTATCGCGCGGCAGGTGGCGACGGGCTGTTTACGCCGGGCGCATCCGATGCCGGCCAGATCGGCGATATCGTTTCCTCCATCGACGGGCTGCCGCTCAATATCATGCTGGTGCCGAACTTACCGGATCTGCCCGTCCTGCAGCGCCTGGGCGTGCGGCGCCTAAGCGCGGGGTCGGCCATAGCGCAGGCAGGCTGGGGCCATGTCAGCAAGCTCACCACGAGTTTCCTGGCGGGCGATATTGCACAGGTGGCGGATGCGCCAGCGGCTGAATACGGGGCCATGAACAAACTGTTTGCGGGTATCGCCATGTAGCTCGGAAGCTATCGGTCGAGGTACATCCCCACCGAAGCTGGTGCGGTGAGCTGGAAGCCGAACTGGACGTAAAGCCGATGGGCCTGGCCGTCGGCGATCAGGCTGACGTAACCGCTGGATGGCACGTGGTCCTGCAGGTACTGGGTAATGGCGGCCATGATCCGCTTGCCCAGTCCTCGCCCCTGGTGCGCAGGCAGTACAGCGACATCCACCACCTGGAAGAAGCAGCCACCATCGCCGATCACGCGGCCCATGCCTACCGGTTCGTCGTCGGCGAACACCATCGTGGCGAACAGTGTGTTGGCCAGGCCACGGGTAGCAGCGTCGGTGTGCTTGGCGCTCAGGCCGGCGGAAATGCGCAGGTATTGGTAGGTGGCCAGTGAGGGCACCTGGTTGCGCTGGGTGTAGATATCGTGCCCGTCCATCGCTACTTCGATGCTTCCGGACGGATCTGTGCGCTATGTGCGTCAGGATCGATGGCGCCCACGGTGACTGTGCCCATCAGTCCGTCAAAGTCTTTCTCGGCCTGGTCGTGCAGGCGCTTGACCACGGACGTTGCCTGCTCCGGGAACGGCCCGAAGCCACTGATATAAACGAAGCCGCCGCTTTGGGCGGCATCCTGCATCGGCTGGATCTCATGGTTGAAGCGGCGGACGGCACGGGTGCCGGCCACCTTGTCGCTGTAGTCCTTTTTCAGTTTCAGATACAGCCTGGAGGCCTGCATCTTTTCCGCCTGTGTACTGCGGGCGACAGCTTCCGCATAGGCCGTGACGTAGTCCGGATTCTTGCGTTCGGCCGCCAGGGCCAGCCAGGCCAGGCCTAACGGCCGATTTGCGCGGATATCGCCGGTGTCGCCGTTGAAGTAAGTGATGCCGAGCAGGTATTGGGCGTTCTTGTTGGCCCAATAAGCGGCGTCACGAAGCGACTCGGTAAAGCTGGACCAGTGTTCTCGCTGCAGGTGATAAAGCGCGCGGCAACCGTAGTAATCGGCGGGCAGGATGCGCTCCAGGCCATCGATGCAATAGTTGATCTTCTTGCCACCGGTGCTGTCCAGGGCCTGCTGGCTCAAGTCCGGCGAGGTGCTGGCCGGAGCGGGAGCTGCATCGCCGGGTGCGTTGATTGCCGGCTTGCCGGACTGGAAGGCCATGGTCATGGGGCTGGCGCACAGCACGGCGACGGCCGCGACGACGCGCAAGGGCAGGGCAAGGGCGGGACGGACCATGGCGGATTCTTCCTGACAGGAATTACAGGGGGAACTTACCCCATTCCCTGACGCTTAACGCATGCGGCGGATTTCCGCCTACCTGCCAAGCTAAACCCAGGTAAAAAAAACCCGCCTTGCGGCGGGTTCTGGTGTTACTTGATCTTGCCTTCCTTGTAGGCCACATGCTTGCGTACGACCGGGTCGTACTTGAGCATTTCCATCTTTTCCGGGGTGTTCTTCTTGTTCTTGTCGGTCGTGTAGAAGTGACCGGTGCCCGCGGTTGAAATCAGGCGAATTTTGTCACGCTTGCCAGCCATGTCTCATTTCTCCTTAGATTTTTTCGCCGCGGGTACGCATGTCGGCGATCACGGCTTCGATGCCATTCTTGTCGATCGTGCGCAGGGCGTGGTTGCTGACGCGAAGCTTGATCCAACGCTTCTCGCTTTCGACCCAGAAGCGGCGCTCGTGCAGGTTGGGCAACCAGCGGCGACGGGTCCTATTGTTTGCGTGCGAGACGTTGTTGCCGGTCTGCACACCCTTTCCGGTGACTTGGCATCTACGGGCCATGATGACCTCCGTAATTTGGTTAGACCGCCCCTTGGCCAGGACGGCATCGGCCCAGCCACAGTCCGATCGGGACCGTTACGCGCCTTGGCTGGAGGTGGAACCCCTGGGTTTGCCATGGGGCCCGCGGCGTGTGGCGGGCTTCCCCGACGAATCGGGGTGGCACAGGTAAGCCGCGCATTGTCGCAGAAGCCTACGGGACGGCGCAAGTCGCGGGTGCGGACGCCAAGGATGTATGAAACAATTAGCCTCTTTGGCGCCCGCGGGGTGCCTTCAGACCGCATTCTCGAGGGAATCCACATGTCCGACATCAACGTCAACGGCCAGGCGGCCGGCCCGCAGCTGGTCCTGCAGAAGATCTACGTGAAGGACGCCTCCTTCGAGGCGCCCAACGCACCGCAGGTGTTCCAGGAGATCGGTGAGGGCGTTGACCAGCCGCAGGTCCAGCTGAACCTTGGCCACAAGGCCACCGACCTTGGCGAGGACATCTTCGAAGTGGTCCTTTCGCTCACGCTCACCTGCAGCCTGGGCGAGCGCACCGCGTACCTGGCTGAAGTACACCAGGCCGGCATCTTCGGCGTGGCCGGCTTCGCCGACAACGACCGCGACGGCATCCTGGGCAGCTACTGCCCGAACCTGCTGTTCCCCTATGCCCGCCAGATGGTTTCTTCGATGGTCCAGGAGGGTGGTTTCCCGCCGTTCCTGCTGCAGCCGATCAATTTCGACGCCCTGTACGCCGAGCAGCAGCGCCGCGTGTCCGGCGGCGAGACACAAACCCTCAATAGCTGATAACCGGCATGTCCCCTCCTGCCACGGTCGCCGTTCTCGGCGCCGGCTCCTGGGGCACGGCGCTGGCGGCATTGCTGGCGCGTAACGGTGCGGACACGCGGCTGTGGGGCCGCGGCGCGGAAGCGCTGGCGGCCATGGCCGCCAGCCGGCGCAACGCCCGTTACCTGCCTGAAGTCGAGCTCCCGGAAGAACTCCACTATGAAAGCAACCTGGCCGCCGCCCTCGAGGGCGCGGACATCGTGCTTATCGTGGTGCCCAGCCATGCCTTCGCCGCGATGCTGGCCGAGATCGGCCCCATGCTGGGTCCGAAAACGGCCGTGGCCTGGGCCACCAAGGGCTTCGAGCCGGGCACCGGACGCTTCCTGCATGAGCTGGTCGACGACGAATGGCCCGGCCGGCCGGCTGCGGTGATCACAGGTCCCTCATTTGCCCGGGAAGTGGCGATGGGCTTGCCCAGCGCCGTCACCGTACATTCGGACAACGAGCCTTTTGCCACGCGCATGGCTACGTTGCTGCACGCGCCGAATCTCCGCGCCTACACCGGTAACGACATGCTTGGCGCGGAGCTCGGCGGTGCGATGAAGAACGTGCTTGCCGTGGCCACGGGTGTTGCCGATGGCATGGAGCTGGGCCTGAACGCCCGCGCGGGCCTGATCACCCGCGGCATGAACGAGATGCTGCGCCTGGGCGTGGCCCTGGGTGCGCGTGCGGAAACCCTGATGGGCCTGTCAGGGCTGGGCGACCTGGTGCTCACCTGCACCGGCGATCTTTCCCGTAACCGTCGACTGGGCCTGGCGCTCGGCAGGGGCGTGCCCATCGATGAAGCCATCCGACAGATCGGCCAGGTGGTTGAAAGCGTGGTCACTGCCGATGAAGTAGCCCGCCTGGCCGAGTTCCACCAGCTGGATCTTCCTATCGCCAGCGGCGTACGCGCTGTCCTGCATGGCGAAGTCACCCCGGTGGAGGGCCTGCGCGCCCTGATGGCCCGCGAACGCAAGCCGGAGTATCCGCACGGCCTGTTCGGGCAGGGCTAACCAGCCAGCATTGCGCAGCCCCGCTGAATCGTTCCGATACCCGGCCGGGACATGCCCCAAAGGTCGTGGCGGCAGTTTCATCTGCCCCTGCTAAGCTGGTTCTTTTGCGAATCGCGACCGGCGGCCGATGCAACAACCCAGCGGCAAACGAAGCCAGGGCCTGACCCACGCCAGTGGGCATGGCGAAGCCCTGCCCGTTGCCTGGAAACGGATGCTCGACCCGATCGCCGCACCGCCAGCCGAACATGTGGTGCTGGGCTTCTTCCTGGAAATGGTCAACGACGAGAACGAGGCGGCCGGCCGACTTGAGGCTGCGCCCGTATTGCTCACCGTATTGGAGCATGGGCGTTACGCGCGTCCTATGCCGCTCGATGGCAAGCACCTACCCACCGCGGCGCTCACCGTTGCTGAAACCCGCCTTGCCGCCACGGTACTGGGCCTCGGGCAAACCGTGCGCAAGGGTCGTACCTACGCGCGGTTGTCCGCCCATCTGGGCGACGCCTTGCTCGCCGAGATGCTCGACACGGCACCGTGTTTCTTCGGTGGTACGGCCGGCCTGCACCTTTCGCGCGGCAAGGCGCGTCCACTGGGCTGGCGCTGGCAACTAGAGAAAGACGGCCGCCAGCGGCTGCTGCCGGTGCTTCCCACCAGCCAGCGCCTGCTGCGCATCGAGCACCTGTGGTACCTCGATGCCGAGCATGCCCAGATGGGCATCCTGGAGGGCGGCCTGGACGAAACGGCGTGGCTCGATCTTCCGCCGCTGGCCCCGGAACATTCGCAGTCGATGCGTCATGCGCTGGCCGAAGCCGGTCGTGAATCGCGCGTGCCGGCACCGCAGGTGTTCGACGGCGTCCGCCGCGCCTCGTTGCCACCCCAGCCTGTCGTGGTACTGCATGCGCTTACACGCCATGCGCGCCTTGCCGTCGGTACGCCGCCCCTGGCTTATGCGCGACTGGCCTTCGATTACGCCGGCGAGCGCCTGCCCGGTCGCGGCGGTGAGCCGCTGGTGCGTCGCGTACGTTCCGGATCGCTGGTGGAAATCATCCGCCGGCGCGCTGAGGAACTGGCCAGCATGGAGCACCTGGAAGCGGCGGGTCTGAATCCGGCCGTGGACACCGAGGGCTTGCCTTGGGACATGGCCGACACCCTGCCCGACGACGCCTGGCTATTCCCCGGGAAGGGATACGCTGGCGCCCTGGAAGTGAATACGCCGGCGCGATGGCTGGCCTTGCGCGCGCGGCTGGAAGCTGATGGCTTTCACATTGAATACGCACCCAGCTTTCCGTTCGAGGTGCTCGAAGGCCCGGTGCGCTGGTACGGCAAGGCCGCCGAAGACGATGCCGACCACGCCTTCGACCTGGAGATCGGTATCGAGGTGGAAGGCAAGCGGGTGAACCTGCTGCCGGTGGTGGCGCAGGCCCTGGCCGAACACCAGTTTTCGCTGAGCCCTGGTGCCAGCGAGGCAGACGACGCCGTATGGTATGCGCCCGTCGACGACCGCCGACGCGTGCCGGTGCAGTTGAAGGATCTCCGCGGCCTGCTGGCGCCACTGGCCGAATACCTCGAACGCCCGAAGCAGTCGTTGCACCTGCCGAGGGTGCAGGCCGGTCGCCTGGAAGAACTGGCGTTGGCCCTGCCTGCCGGCGGCTCGTTCGAAGCACCTGAGCGCCTGCGCGGATTCACCCAGCGCCTGCGCGACGCCGGTGAACGAGCAAGCGACGCCGTGCCCGAAACTTTGCTGGCGGAGCTTCGCCCCTATCAGCGCGAAGGCCTGCGCTGGTTGAATGCATTGGCCGAAGCGGAAGTCGGCGGCGTCCTGGCCGACGACATGGGCCTGGGCAAAACCCTGCAGCTGATAGCCCATTTGCTTAGCCTGAAGGAAAGCGGCTCACTTACCTCGCCGGCCCTGATCGTGGTGCCCACCAGCCTGATCCCGAACTGGATCGCCGAGACCGCACGTTTTGCACCTTCCTTAAGCTTGCTTGCGCTGCACGGCCCGCAGCGCGCCGAAGGCTTCGCGCAGCTGGGTACCTTCGACATCGTCCTTACCAGTTATGCGCTGCTGCCGCGCGATGTGGCTGCGCTCAAGAAGCAACCTTTCGCATTGATCGTCCTTGACGAGGCCCAGCAGGTGAAGAACCCGCGCACACAGGCGCGCCGCGCACTGCTGGCCCTGCAGGCGCCGCGCTGCCTGTGCCTCACCGGTACGCCGCTGGAAAACCACTTGGGCGAACTGTGGTCGCAGATCGACCTGGCCGTGCCGGGCCTGCTCGGCGATGAGGGCGCCTTCCGCCGCCACTACCGCGGACCGATCGAGAAACAACACGACCTTGAAGTGCAGGAGCGGCTGAACCGACGCATCGCGCCCTTCATCCTGCGCCGCACGAAGGCGCAGGTGGCCTCGGAGCTCCCGGCCAAGACCGAGATCACCCGCCGCGTGGTGTTCGAAGGCCGCCAGCGCGACCTTTATGAAAGCCTGCGTCTTTCCCTGTCGGAAGAATTACGCGACGTGATCGCGCAGCGTGGCATCGCGCACAGCGGCATCGTGGTGCTCGACGCGCTGCTTAAGCTGCGCCAGGTATGCTGCGACCCTCGCCTGGTGAAACTGGAAGCCGCGCGAGGCGTGCGTGAATCGGCGAAGTTCGAACTGCTGATGGACATGCTGCCGAACCTGCTGGCCGAGGGCCGGCGCGTGCTGCTGTTCAGCCAGTTCACCGAGATGCTGAAGCTGATCGCCCACGAACTGGATCGTCGCCGCATCGCCTATGTCACCCTCACCGGCGAGACGCGAGACCGTGCCGAACCCGTGCAGCGATTCCAGGCCGGCGAAGTGCCGCTGTTCCTGCTGTCGCTCAAAGCCGGCGGCGTAGGCTTGAACCTCACCGCCGCCGATACGGTGATCCACTACGACCCCTGGTGGAACCCGGCCGCCGAAGCCCAGGCCTCCGACCGCGCCCATCGCATCGGCCAGGACAAACCCGTATTTGTCTTCCGCCTGATCACCGCCAATACGGTGGAAGAGCGCATCGAGGAACTGAAGGCGCGCAAGGCGGAACTGGCGCATGCGGTGCTTGAAGGTGGCGGCAGCCGCGAGAAGCTCAGCTTCGACCAGAGTGATCTGGATGCGTTGTTGGCGCCTTCGGGTTGATGCGAATCGAGTGCGCCCGTAGCGGGATTCCTACAAGCGGCAAGAAACTACCTTAGCCAAGTCGCGGCGATTTCCTAAAGCTCCTCGTTTACTCATCCATTAGCCTGTCAACCGGGCTTGCTGGACCCTGTCGTCGGAACGATACTGTTTCGTACCAAACGGCATCGGATTTCCCGGCGGGCAGTGATGGCATCGAAAATGAGTATCACCATGCAGCTTGATGTAGAAGTCCAGGAAGCCTTTTTTTCTGAAGTGAGTTTACAGGGCGCATCTGCGCCGGAAGTCGTCGAGGGGCTGTTGCGCGACTATGTTGATCGGCGCAAGCAGTCCCGCGAGTACGAGGATTATCTACGTGCAAAAATTGAGGCGTCCCGTGCCGACATACGCGCTGGCCGGCTCATTCCGCACGATGAAGTCGAGGCAGAGTTTGCCGCCAAGCGCGCGGAACTGAAGCTCAGGAAGTGAACATAAGATGGACCGTGGAGGGGCGATCCGACCGCGACCACATACTCCAGACGATCGCCGAAGAAAGCCCATTGTCTGCGGCTGCGATTGACGAGCTTTTTAGTTCATCACTACAGAATATCGCGGCTTTTCCAAGAATGGGAAAGCCTGGGATGATCGATGGGACGCGTGAGTTCATCGTTCACGAAAACTATCGGATCGTCTATCAGGTCGAATCGGATTCGATCACAGTATCGGCGATCACGCACACATCGAGACAATGGCGGCCGGTGCTGGCGAGCTTGTCCTAAGTCCGATCAGGCCACTGCGATCAGTGACGTCGGCAATGGAGCATTCATGTCCAGTTAGGCGGCTTTGCCTAAGCGAGAAACTTCGGCGTCGGTCGCTCCCGAATGGAACGGCCGCGCTCGTCCATAGCCGTGATCGCGGCAACTTTGCGGAAACTTCCGTTCGCTTTTCTTCGCACATTTGCGACCGTTCCGATGGAGATGCCGCGGCGACTTTGGCAATATCGGCGGGCCGCCCTAAGCGGCCAGGGCCTCAAACACCCTGCATCATTGGAGTCGCACGCGCACAAGGGTGCGCGTCGGCTTCTTATCGCCCATCATTACGGTGGGCGTGTCGGAAGGGTTCGTCCCTGGCCGTTCACTGATGCGGAGTTTGAGCCGACACGCCCGCCACCTTGGTTGCAAGGTGGCTCTGCCGGAGAACGCATGGACGCGTCATCAGACGAAGATCTTCAGATCTTTTTCCGCTCGTACACCGAGCTCGTCGAACAGATCGGTCGATGCGTCGGTGCCTGCATCGCGCCCGAATGCGACGCCGGCATGGAACTCATGCTCGAGCGCCTGGAATTCCGCGACCGCCTCGGCTTCATCCTCGACTTCCTGAGCTCAACCATGGGCCGACGTCATCCGCTGACGCAGGAGTTCAAGCAGTGGCGCCGCGACCTCACCGATGTGAACCGGCGATGGCACGCCACCGTTCGCCTTGAACGCCGCATCGGCCTGGTGCGGAAAGACACCATTCGCCTGGAGATCTACAAGGAACTGGCCGCCGGGTGGGCGCAGCAACTGCGGTCGATATCGCTTCGCCAGCCGTCGCTGGAGATGTTCCACCGCATCCAGGAGCAAAAGCGGGCGGCCAGGGTAGCAAACGGAACGGACGACCAGGCTTTCCCGTTACCCGACATGAGAGAGGACAGAGCTCCTCAAAGCGCCGATGTGCAAGCGGAGTTCGAGGCTTTAAGTGCGTTGCTCGTGCGCGACGAGGACTAACGTCGGGTACGCCGCCTTTCCGCACTCCGAAAAGGACTTGCGGGCCTGGATAAGGTCCTACACAACTTCATCCATAGATGACTGCACATGCGAGCTCAGCGGCGTAGTTTGGTTTCTGCTCGTACGGAATATCCAACGAGCCATACCTCGACTATTCATCAAGGAAGGAAGCCAATCATGTACAGGAAAACTTTGCGGGCGGCGCTCGCGCTCGCCGTACTCGCAGGCGCTACGGGCGTTCATGCCTCGACCGACGTGCCGGTCGATCTCCAGCGCGCTGCGATAGATGCTTTCGTCGGGAGCGATACTGCCGCGCTTTCATCGCTCGGTGCCCCGTCCGATAGCGACCTCCTTGTCGAGGTCATGAAACAGGATGCAAGCTCACAGTATGTGATGGGCAGCGTCACGCGAAAACTTCCGCTGGATGTCCACGGCACGCCGCCCACGGCATTTTTCTTTGCCCATCGTGCAGCGGATGGATGGAAGCTTGGCATGTCCGGCCAGGAAGCATTCCTCGACGAGTTAGAGGCAATGCCCGAGTCATTGCTAAGTTCCGATGAGCGCCGGGTCTGGGCATCCAATCACGCGGTGACCGCTGAAGCGTCGCTGGCCAATCACGTCGGCATCGGTTTGCCGTGGCCGGTGAACCAGGGCTGGCAGATGACCGCCGGCATACATGGCGACAGCGGCTCGAGCCGGCCATTCAATTCCGTCGATCTGTGGTCGTCCAACGGCAGGGTGCTCGTTCCGACGGCCGGGAATTACTACGTCACTTGCAGGGCCAGGGGCAGCGCGCTGGTGCACATCCTCCACGATAACGGCTACGAGACAACCTACTACCACATGGAAAACATGGCGAACATCGCCGATGGCACGCGCGTTGAAACGGGGACTTTTCTCGGCTACGTCGGCAATGCCTTGCCTTGCGGTGGCTCAAGCTCCGGCGCTCATGTGCACATGTCGCTGAAATATAACGGCCGTGCCACGCCATTGGACGGCAGCGTACTCGGTGGCTGGACCTTCCATGAAAGTTGGTTCCCGTACCAGGGCTACCTGAGCCGTGGCAACCAGCGCATCAATCCGGGTTCCCGCACTCTGGTAACGAACTACGGCGAAGACGATCCGGGTATCTAAAATCCCTGGCGAGGGTCGGCCTGGCTCTGTGGATCCAGGCCGAACCTGAGTTCGACATCGCGCGTGCTGGCCCATCATTCATGCAATGGATACGAAGGCCATCGCCAGGCGGTAGCCAATCGACTGTGCGGTCAGCTTGCCGTCAAGCCGCCTTCCCACACTCCGGACAAAATTTCGCTTCCGCCGGCAACGGCGCCGAACATCCTGCGCAATTCTTCGCCGTATTCAACGCATGCCCGCAATTTGGGCAGAACTTCGCGCCATGCGTCTCGGTCTCGCACTCAGGGCACACCAACTGTTTGTCGGTAGCAATGTCCACCTTGGCGGCGCGGCCCATGCCCACTTCGCGGGCGCTCTCACGCGCCTGCGTAAGCAGGCCCTCGTGGCGAGCCACGCTAACCTCAGCGGCAACATCCGGCGCACAGCGGTTGCACAGGCCCGCTTCGGTGCTGAAGCACTTATCGCAGGCATAGTCGTGGCATTTCGCGCAGCGATGGAAATGGCTCCTGGCGTGATCGATGGCCTGGCGGAATGCTTCATCGCGGGCATTGCCCCAGCCTGCGCGGGCATAACCTTCGGCGGCTTCGTCCAACACGTTGCCGGCACTGCCAAGGAAGGAACTTGCCACGCCCCCCATGCGTTGCAGCCAGCCGGCGGCCTGGGCGCTGCGGTAAGGCTCGAAAGGGGATCGCCAGGTGTCGCGGCAGCATTCGCAATAGAACTCGAACTGGAAGCCGGCGCCGGTGCCGTATTGCTGGCTTACGTCCGTGTAGTTGTTCGAAAAGCTCAATTCTTCAGCCATGTGTCCCCAACCCTTAGCCCATATTCCAGGCTTGGGAGGTTACCTGCTGTGTTTGGCAGTTTTCTGAATCAAGGGAAATGTAAAGGACACTTGACACGCGACGTTATCGAGTGGATGATCCGTGTCAAGCACACTTTACATGAGGAGGACTGCCATGCGTACCCCGCTTCGCCACCTGTTCGCCCTGTCCCTGGCCACGCTGGCCGTGCCGACGGCTGCCGCCACTCTGTTCGACGCGGCCATCCCGGCGTATGCCGATCCGCTTGCCGCAGCGGTTGCGACCCCGGCACCAGGCGCGCTTGGGCCCGAATATGCCGCCAGGCCCGGGAGCAGCTTCGAGGTCGGCACCCTCCATGTGCAGGTCTACGGCGACCATGGCCGTCCGGTGATCCTGATCCCCGGTCTGGCCGGTGGCGCCTGGGTCTGGAAGGACACCATTGATGACCTCCGCAGGGATCATCAGGTGTACGCCGTCACCCTGGCGGGTTTCGACGGCACCGCGGCCCCCGTGGGGGACGAAAGCTACTTCGATCGCGCCGATGCCTCCCTGCTGCAACTGATCGAATCGAAGAAGCTGGAAAAGCCGGTGATCATCGGCCATAGCCTGGGCGGCACGCTGGCCCTTCGCTTCGCCGGTGAACATAGCAACAAGATCGCCGGCGCGGTGGCCGTAGACGGACTGCCGGTGTTCCCGGGGCTCGATGCCATGTCGGCCACGCAGCGCCAGGCCTTCGGCGCCAACCTCGCGCAGAGGATGGGCTCGCTCTCCGATGAAGATTTCAAGGCCCAGCAGCTGGGCTATATGCAAAACAAAGGCGTGATCGATCCTGCACTGGCTGCACGCTATGCACCCTTCAACGCACGCAGCGACAAACAAGCCGTGGCACGTTACATGGCCGAAGACGCCTCAGGCGACTGGCGCCCGCAGCTGTCCAAAGCCACGGTGCCCGTGCTTGAAATCGTTCCCTACTACGCGCCTGACGCACAGATGGGCCCGATGAAGGCCACGCAGGAGCAGAAGGCCGCGTACTACAAGGGCTTGCTGGGCGGGGCACCGAAAGCCAACGTGGTCGCTATCGCCCCGGCGCGACATTACGTCATGCTTGACCAGCCCGCCCAATTGAAGAAAACGCTGGCAGACTTCCTCCACAGTCTGTAAATACCGGGCGGCAACCATCGGGGATGTACCACATGCGCCAGATCGACAAACGCTACCTACGCGAGTTCCTGCCAGCGATGGCCGCCTACGTGATCGTGATGCTGATGATCTGGCCGAAGGTCGACAGCGTGGACATCCCCGTATTGAAAATTGCGGCCGCACTGGCGCCGATGTTGCCCCTGGCCTTTGCTGCCTGGGCCTTCATCCGGCGTGTGGTCGCGTCGGACGAACTTGAAAAGCAGATGCACCTGATGGCGTTGTCGATCGCGGTGTGCGTGGTGGGCATGGCCTGCATGGCACTGGGGTTCCTGGCCAGTGCGAAGATCCTGTCTTTTCCGGGCAGTCTCTTCACCTGGGTGTTACCGGCGCTGATAGGCGTGTATGGCGTGGCGATGTGGCTTACCTCGCGCCGCTATGGCAACCCGGGATTTCCGTGATCAACCACGTTCGCGAACTTCGCACCGAGCGCGGCTGGTCGCAGGCGGACCTCGCCGACCGGCTGGATGTTTCGCGGCAAACGGTGAACGCGATCGAGACCGGCAAGTACGACCCCAGCCTGCCGCTGGCCTTCAAGATCGCGCGCCTCTTCGCGCTGTCGATCGAAACCATATTCGAACCGGGGGATTAAAGCCCGCATGAAAAGTCGCGCACGTATATCGCTCGTCGTCGTGGTAGTGATCGCGATCCTGGCTGGCCAGCACTTCCGCCATAAGGAAGCCTCGCCACTGCACGATGTGCCGGCCGGTGCCAGCACGGCCGCGCTGGTTGCGCCGGTGAAACCGCCGCCGCCGCGCATCTGGCAGGTGGGCTCCCTCGCCCTGAAGCCTTGCGCGCTCGGCCAGCCGAACAGTGGTGTATCCACCGCCGCCTGGTGTGCCCCCCTGGATGTGCCCGAAGACCGCGCGCATCCCAACGGTCGGCACATCAAGCTCAACCTTGCCCTGTTGCGCTCCAGCGCGCAGGCGCCCAAGGCCGATCCGGTGGTGATGCTGGCCGGTGGCCCGGGCCAGGCGGCCACCGAAAGTTACCCCGCCGTCGCCGCCGCCTTCGCTCCACTGCTGGCGCATCGAAACGTGCTTCTGATCGACCAGCGCGGCACAGGGCATTCTCACCCGCTGCAATGCGGTGGGGAGGAGAAAGGCGCCGGCGGCCTCGACGACAACAGTTCCAGCTACGATGAAAAGGCCTTGCGCAAGGAAACCCAGGCGTGCCTGGACAAGGTAAGCAAGGACGCCGATCCGCGCTTCTACACCACCACTGATGCCGTGGCCGACCTCGAGGACGCCCGCAAGGCGCTGGGCTCGCCGCAGTTCAACCTGGTCGGCATTTCCTACGGCACGCGCGTGGCCCAGCGTTATGCCGCCGAACATCCCGAAGGCGTGCGCAGCATCGTGCTGGACGGCGTGGCGCCCAATTCGCTGGTGCTGGGCGAAGAGTTCGCAATGAACCTGGACGCTGCGCTGAAAGCCCAGTTCGCCCGCTGCACAGCCGACAAAGCCTGCCATGACCGCTTCGGCGATACCTACCAGACGCTTTACCAGTTGCGTGATGCCCTGCGCGCCAACCCGCACCAGGTGAGCTTCCGCGACCCGCAAACCTATGAGTCGGTGAAGCGCAACCTCAACGAGTTCGCGCTGGCCACGGTGGTGCGCATGTTTGCCTATGGCCCGGAAACGGCAGCGCTCCTGCCGCTGTCGATCGACGCCGCCGCGCACGGCGATGTAGGCCCGTTGCTTGGGCAGGCCAAGCTTCTCACCGGTGATCTCGGCGACACCATGGACGGCGGCATGCAGTATTCGGTGATTTGCTCCGAAGATGCGGACCTGCTGACTTCGCGCCCGCAGGACGCCGATACCATCCTTGGCGACAAGATGATCGAGGCCTTCAAAACGGCCTGCTCGATCTGGCCGCATGGCAAGCGCCCGGATGGTTTCCACGATCCGCTCAAAACCGACAAACCCGCTCTGCTGATGTCGGGCGAGTACGACCCGGTCACGCCGCCGCGCTATGGCGATGAAGTGCTCAAGGGCTTGTCCAACGCGCGCCACCTGGTGCTCAAGGGCCAGGGCCACAACGTGATCGGCCGCGGCTGCATGCCACGGGTGGTGGAAGACTTCATCGACAAGCTCTCACCCAAATCGCTGGACACCACCTGCCTTGAGCGGGTGGGACCGATTCCCGTCTTCGTCGGATTCAACGGAGCCACGCCATGATCGAGGTCAAATCCCTGTACAAGGCGTTCGGCACGGTGAAGGCCGTGGATGGCGTCAGCTTTACCGCCCGCGACGGACAGATCACGGGCCTGCTTGGCCCCAATGGTGCGGGCAAGACCACCACCTTGCGCATGCTGTACACCTTGATGAACCCCGACCAGGGCCAGGTGCTGGTGGATGGCGTGGACGCCGCCCGCGATCCACTCTCCGTGCGCCGCGCGCTGGGCGTGCTGCCCGACGCCCGCGGCCTCTACAAGCGCCTGACCGCGCGGGAGAACATCGATTACTTCGCCCGCCTGCACGGCGTGCCCGAGGCCGACCTCGGCCGTCGTCGCGATGCGCTGGTGAAGGCGCTGGAGATGGACGACATCGCCGACCGGCGCACCGAAGGGTTCTCGCAGGGTCAGCGGGTGAAGACAGCGATCGCGCGCGCACTGATCCACGATCCGCGCAATGTGATCCTGGACGAGCCCACCAATGGCCTGGACGTGATGGCCACGCGCGCCATGCGTCGCTTCATGTTCCAGCTGCGCGACGAGGGGCGTTGCGTGCTGTTCTCAAGCCACATCATGCAGGAGGTGGGTGCGTTGTGTGACCGTATCGTGGTGATCGCCAAGGGCCGCGTGGTGGCCGATGAAACACCAGACGCCCTGCGCAAGCAAACCGGCCAGGCCAACCTCGAAGACGCGTTCGTCGCCATCATCGGTACCGACGAGGGCCTTGCCGCATGAGCCCCTGGATCACGGTGTTCCTCAAAGAGGTGCGCGAGAACCTGCGCGACCGCCGCACCATCACCAGTGCATTGATCACCGGACCGCTCATGGGCCCGGTGATCTTCATCATGCTGATGAACATCGTGGTGAACCGGGAGCTGGAAAAGGCCGACAAGCCGATCGCCGTGCCCGTGGTCGGCGCGCAGTACGCACCGAACTTCGTGGCAGCGATGAAGGGTATCGGCATCGATGCCAAGGCCCCGGTGAGTGATCCGGAAGGCGCCGTGGTGGCCCAGGATGCCGACCTGGTACTGCGCATCTCGCCCGACTACGCCAAGTCGTGGAGCAAGGGCGAGGGTGTGCAGGTGGAGCTGATCTATGACTCCTCGCAACGCGATGCCAACACCGCCGTGCAGCGGGTGAAGCAGGCCATCGAACTCTATGCCAAGCGCGAGGGTGCCATGCGGCTGATCGCCCGCGGCCTGTCGCCCACCACGGCGTGGCCGGTACAGGTGGCCGAGCGCGACCAGGCGACGTCGCAATCCCGCGCGGCGCTGATGTTCTCGTTCCTGCCGTACTTCTTCGTGCTGACGGTATTCCTCGGCGGCATGTACCTGGCCATTGACCTCACGGCGGGAGAACGGGAACGCCAGTCTCTGGAGCCCCTGTTCGCCAACCCGGTGCCCCGTTCGCAGATTCTTGCGGGCAAGCTGCTGGCGATCTGTGCGTTCTCTACCGTGAGCCTGTTGCTTAGCCTGGCAGCGTTTTCCACGGCGGGCCTCTTCATCCCCTTCGACCGCATCGGCATGGTGCTGGACCTGGGGTTCCACTTTGCCGGCACCGTGCTGCTGCTGATGCTGCCGCTGGTGGTGCTGCTGGCGGCCCTGCAGTCGATGGTGGCGGCGTTCGCCAAGAGCTATCGCGAAGCACAGACCTATCTGTCCATCCTGATGATCATCCCGGTGCTGCCCAGCGCCATGCTTTCGGTGCTGCCGATCAAGGCGGTGACCTGGATGTACGCGGTGCCGCTCCTGGCGCAGAACCTGGGCATCATCAAGGTGTTGCGTGGACAGATGGTGAGCGGGCAGGAACTGGGCCTGGTACTCGCCAGCGGGTTCGCGGCCGCTGTCGTGGCCATCGGCGTAACGGCCTGGCTGTACCGTTCCGAAAGGCTGGCGATCTCCGGATGACCATGCGCTTGACAGCCCCCTGGCGCAGCGCAACAATGCGCGCGCCCACGGCGCCGCAAGCGCCCACCGGGCCTGTGTTCAACCTATCAAGAGCTATGGACGACACCCCTAGTCGCTACGTCGGCAACCGCGTGCCTCGGATGCCGGCGTCAAACAATCTGAACGCCCTCGGCGACCGCTCCCGGTCGGCCGGCGCTTTCCGCGTCTAGGAAGGTCCGGTCCACTCCTGGCGGGTGCCCTGGGCACCTGCATAGAGGAGATGGGCCATGAAGCTCACCATCGATCTGTCCGGCGCCCGCATGTTCGGCCGCCGCCTCGCTTTTGCCCTGGCGCGCCGCCGCGCCGCGGCCCGCCGCGCCCAGCCGCCGCGCACGATCACCGTGCCTCGTCCGCGTGGCGATGCCCTGGTTTCGACCCGATCTACCCACGCATGATGAACCCCGTTTCTAGCCAGCGCGCCGGCCTTGCAGCCCCGGCGCGCGCCGATTCATCGAAACGTCGCTAATCGACCGGAAAATGTCGCCTTCATGACGACGCCCATCCCGGTGCGAAGTTAAAGCGGTGCACCAGGATGCGTAACCCATGAATGTGAAGACCACGACGGCTGCCGCGCCCGCCGGCCGCAGCGCCGCCACGCAGGAAGCTTTCCGCCCCAACGCGCAATTGCTGCAGGCGCTCGATACCAGCCTGAAGGGCCTGGGCGAGGAAGCCATCGCCGAGCGCCTGGATCGCGACGGCGCCAATCGTGTTTCCCATGAAAAGCCGCCGCACTGGGCGCTGCAGCTGCTGCGCGCCTTCAACAACCCGTTCATCATCGTGTTGCTGGTGCTGGCCTTCGTGCAGCTGTTCACCGAGGACGATCTCACCGGGCCGATCATCATCGGCGTGATGGTGGGCATCAGTGTGCTTTTGAGCTTCACCCAGGAATTCCGCTCCTCGCAGGCATCGGAAAAGCTCAAAGCGATGGTGCGCAATACCGCCACGGCTACCCGCCGGGCGGAAGACGGTCATTCCGAGCGCATCGAAGTACCGGTGGAAGAACTGGTGGCCGGCGACATCGTGCACCTTGGCGCCGGTGACATGGTGCCGGCGGACCTGCGCCTGCTGACCGCCAAGGATCTGTTCATCAGCCAGGCCATCCTTACCGGTGAATCGCTGCCGGTGGAGAAAATCGCCGCCGCCGGCGAAGGCGATACCGGCAACCCGCTGGACCTGCCCACCGTCTGTTTCATGGGCACCAACGTGGTCAGCGGTACGGCAACGGCCGTGGTGGTGGCTACCGGCGAGCGCACGTATTTGGGATCACTGGCCCGCAGCCTGTCCGGCCAGCGCGTGCAGACCAGCTTCGATCGCGGCGTGAAGAGCGTCAGCTGGCTGCTGCTGCGCTTCATGGCGGTGATGGTGCCCATCGTGTTCGTGATCAACGGACTGGACAAGCACGACTGGCTGAACGCCGCGATGTTCGCGCTGTCGGTGGCGGTGGGCCTCACCCCCGAGATGCTGCCGTTGATCGTCACCGCGAACCTGGGCAAAGGTGCGTTGGCCATGAGCCGCCGCAAGGTGGTGGTGAAGCGGCTGAACGCGATCCAGAACTTTGGCGCGATGGATGTGCTGTGCACCGACAAGACGGGCACGCTCACCCTGGACAAGATCGTGCTCGAACGCCACCTGGATCTGGACGGTGAAGAGTCCGACGAGGCGCTGGAATTCGGCTACCTCAATAGCCGCTTCCAGACGGGGCTTAAGAACCTGATGGACAAGGCGGTGCTTTCGCACCGTGACCTCGAGCCCATCGCCGAGCGTTACCACATCGTTGATGAGATCCCGTTCGACTTCCAGCGCCGGCGTATGTCGGTAGTGGTGTCGGGCAACGATGGCCAGCACCTTCTGGTGTGCAAGGGCGCGGTGGAGGAAATGCTCCTGATCTGCAGTCATGCACGCATTGGCGGCAACGTGATCGAGCTGACCGACGAGCGTCGCCGCGAGATCCGCGCGATGACCCGCGAGCTTAACGAAGATGGCTTGCGCGTGCTGGTGGTGGCGATCGCCCAGCACGGCGCGCATAACCGTCCCTACAGCGTGGCCGACGAATCGGGCCTTACCGCCGTGGGTTGCCTGGCCTTCCTGGACCCGCCGAAAGATTCGGCGGCCACCGCGATCAAGGCGCTGAACCATCATGGCGTGGCGGTGAAGGTGATTACCGGCGACAACGAGGCGGTGACGCGGAAGATCTGCGCGGAGGTGGGCCTGGACGTGGAGCATTCCGCGCTCGGCCGCGACATCGAGCCGCTGGACGACGCGGCGCTCGATGCCATGGTGGCCCGCACCACGGTGTTCGCCAAGATGTCCCCGCTGCAGAAGGCGCGCGTGGTGAAGTCGCTTCAGCGCCAGGGTCATACGGTGGGTTTCCTCGGCGATGGCATCAACGATGCGCCGGCGCTTCGCGAGGCGGACGTGGGTATTTCGGTGGACACCGCCACCGATATCGCCAAGGAGTCGGCCGACATCATTCTTCTTGAGAAGAATTTGATGGTGCTCGAAGAAGGGGTGATCGAAGGCAGGATCACCTTCGGCAACATCATGAAGTACATCAAGATGACGGCCAGCTCGAACTTCGGCAACGTGTTCAGCGTGCTGGTGGCCAGTGCGTTCCTTCAGTTCCTGCCGATGTTGCCCTTGCAGATCCTGGTGCAGAACCTGCTGTACGACCTGTCTCAGCTGGCCATCCCCTTCGACCGCATGGATGAGGAATACCTGCGCAAGCCGCGCAAATGGGACGCAGGCGACATCGGCCGCTTCATGGTGTGGATCGGCCCGGTAAGCTCCATCTTCGACATCACCACCTTCTTCCTGATGTGGCATGTGTTCGGTGCCAACTCACCCGGGCATCAATCGCTGTTCCAGTCCGGCTGGTTCATCGAAGGGCTGCTGTCGCAGACCCTGGTGGTGCACATGATCCGCACCCGGCGCATCCCGTTCGTGCAGAGCATTGCCGCCGCACCCGTGCTTGCGCTCACGGCGGCGATCATGGTGGTGGGGATGTACCTGCCGTTCTCGCTGCTGGGCGCGAAGATCGGCCTGGTGCCACTGCCCGGCGTGTACTTCGGCTACCTGGCGGTGACGCTACTGTCGTACTGCGTGCTCACGCAGCTGATGAAGATGCTCTACATTCGCCGCTTCGGGCGTTGGTTGTAGGGCGGATGAGCCAGGAAGCCCGGGACGATCACATCGGCGTGGGTGATGGTATTCACGGCGCGGGAAGGTTCCACGGCGTGCGCAACCTTGTGTACTCCGCCTCCGGCAGCAATACGATCACCGGCTTGTCATCGGGCTTCAGCCACGCCAGCAGGCGATCCATGGTGCCGTCGGCCATGGCGGTACAGCCGACGGTCGGTGAGCTGGGAGTCTTCCACAGGTGCGCGAAGATGCAGCTGCCGGCGCCTACGCGGCCGTCGGGGTTGTGTTCGATCACGAAGCCGATCCGGTACGCGTGGTCGCCGTTGTCGTGGATGTCCCGCCGCATCGCCTCGGTCGCACCGGCCACGGCCTTCTCACCGACCTGCCGTGCATCCACGATGCGGTTGTACAGCGGCGAGCCACTGACATCCACACAGTAGTCGGTGGCGCTCAGTGCCCGGTAAGGCATGGTCGTCGCTGCCTTGCCGGCATAACCGAATGCTTCGCCGACACGGAATACCCCTGCCGGACTGCGACGATCGCCTTCATGCTTGGTCGGTCCGCGTGAAGGCTGCTCATTCAATCCCACGCCCCAGGCCGCGCCCTTGCCGATCACCACCGGTGCCGCCACGCCCACTTCGCGCCAGTGGCCATCATGTTGTTCGTACGTGCGCAATTGCCCCTGGGTGCTGTCCCAGCCCGGCACCGTGACCACCACCATTTGCCGCGCATCGGCCCAGGGCAGGCGCGGGGCCGCGAACGCGGGCGCCAGCGTGGCAAGCAGGCCCATGGCAAGGAAGGAGGTTCGTTGGATCATCAGTCGCGACATGTGTGGGCCCTGTTCCTGGTCATGGTTCGAGCATCTGGCCGATGCGTTCGAGGTTGGCCACCAGTTGCGCGTGGCGGTTGTCGTCTTCCTCGCAAAGACGCATGAACAGGCCGTCCAGCAAGTGTTGCAGCGACGATTGGTAAACCAGCGACTGCACGTGTTGCTGCTCGTCGTGCGCCGACACCACCAGGGCAATGTCGGCCATCGTGCGCAGCGGGTTCAAGGTATGCCGGGTGACAGTCACTACCTGCCCGCGCCGCTCGTGGAAGTACCGTGCGATCTTGTACAGCGCCGGGTGCCGCCCATGCTCGCAGAACACGACCAGCACGTCGCCAGGCTGGGCGGCCGATACGTTGGACGCCATGCGCGAAGCGTCGAAACTGTGGACCGCCAGAATACCCAGCAACGACAGCTTCAGGGCAAAGCCCCGGGCGTAGAGGTCGTCCTCGCCCAGCCCGATGATGAAGACGCGCCCGTTCGCGCCGGCGCGGGTCAGCGCAGCTATCGTGGCATCGAGCGACTCCGGGGCGTTGATCAGGCGCGTGGCTTCTTCAGCTTCGGTCTTCTTCCGCCATAGCGCCATCACCGCGCTCGATCCCGCGTGGGCTGGTGCCGGCGCGGTAAGTTCCCCGCCGTCGCCGTTCTCGCCGCGGGCGATGGTTTCCCCCACCGAGAATTTGAGGTCCGGATAGCCGCGGAAGCCGAGCTTCTGGGTGAATTTCACCACGCTCGACTGGCTGATCCCCAGGGCGTTGGCCAACTGCTGCGAGGAATAGTCGCGCAAGAGCTGCGCGTTCTCCAGGATGAAGTCGGCAATACGCCGTTCCACCGCCGACATGCGGTCGCGTTCGGAACGGATCTTGACCAGGGGCGACATGGGACGGCCTTCAGTGACACGGTTCCAGTCCGCGGATCTCGCGGATGCCAAGGCCGGGCGCGTCGGTTACGGAAATTTCCGACTCGTTGAAGATCACCCCGCCGTCCACCGGGTTGTACTGGCAAAGCGACGGTCCGTCCAGATCCACCTTGGTGATCACGTTGGCATGGGCCACCGCCAGATGCACGGCCGCCGCCACGCTGATGCTTGTCTCGAGCATGCAACCGATCATGCACTCCACGCCGAACATGCCGGCGATGTCGGCGATGCGGATGGCATTGGAGATGCCGCCGGTCTTCATCAACTTGATGTTGATGATGTCGGCCGCGCGCATGCGGATCAGCTCGATCACTTCCATCGGCCCGAACACGCTCTCATCGGCCATGATCGGCGTGTGCACGCGCTCGGTGACATAGCGCATGCCAGCAAGGTCGCGCGCCTTCACCGGCTGCTCCACCAGCTCCAGGCGTACACCGGCGTCTTCGAGCGTGTTCAGCGCATACACCGCTTCCTTCGCCGTCCAGCCCTGGTTGGCGTCAAGGCGGAGCAGTGCGCGGTTCTCCACCGCCGCGTAGATGGCTCGCACGCGCTCGATGTCCACGCCGATGTCCTTGCCGACCTTGATCTTCAGTGACTCAAATCCCCGGTCCACCGCATCGACGGAATCGGCCACCATCTTGTCGATGTAGTCCACACTGATGGTGATGTCGGTGGTGATCGCCGGATCGCCACCGCCCAGGAGCTTGTACAGGGGGGCCCCGTAGAGCTGGCCCCACAGGTCGTAGACGGCGATTTCCACCGCCGCCTTCGCGCTGGAATTCTTCTCCATCGCGCCCTGGATCAGCTGGGTGATGTGGTTGAGGTCGGCCACGTCCTGGCCCAACAGGCGCGGCGCTATGTAGTGTCGGATGGCATCGATGATCGACCCATGCGTGTCACCGGTGATGACTGCCGTGGCGGGAGCCTCGCCGTAGCCGACATGGCCGGTATCGGTGTTCACCATGATCACGATGTCTTCGATGCTCTTGACCGTGCGCAACGCCGTCTTGAAAGGTGTCTTCAATGGCACACGCAGCATGCCGAACTGGATGTCGGTGATTTTCATGTGGACGTCTTTGTCTCGTTATTCTTCGAAAGGGGATGATCAATCAGGGCCGGATGCGCACGATGCTGGTCATGTGGTCGACGAAGGACTCCTTCGCGTTGGCCATCATCGGCAACAGGGGCGTGACCGACACCGCGTTCAGCTTCACCCGGCGCATGCTGCCGTCAGCTTGCACGTAGCTCATGCCGGACACGTCGTGGATGACATAGGGTTGGCCCTCGACCTTGCCGATCACCATCATCACGTGGCCCGGGATGTAGATCAGGTCGCCCACATCCATCGCAAGCACGGCTTTCACCCGCGCGTCGTGTTTGTCGGCAGGGCCGAAGACGGTGTGCTGCAGGCCGGGGCTGATGCTCTGGTCGCGCGTGTTGCGTGGCATCTGCACGCCCATGCTGCGGTATACGTCGGAAACGAAGCCGCTGCAGTCCCGGCCGTTGTAGGCGTTTCCCCAGCCATAGCGCTCACCGAGGAACTTGAAGGCCTGCCGGATGATGTTGGCCCGGGTGAGCGGAAGGTAGTCAGAGCTGCTTTGCTGGTTCCGTTGCAGCAAGGCGGGGACGAAGGCGAGTTGACCATCGTCCTTGCGCACCGGCAGGCTCAGCACCCACGAGGTATACGCGCCCTCACCGTTTACCGGCTGGTCGGCGGGCACCGTGGTATCCAGTGGAACGCGCGTGCCCATGTCCAGCTGCAGTTCCGACACCGCGGGGGCTTCGGGGGTAAACACCGTGCGGGGTTTTGCCCCGGTGATGATGCGATAGGGCGTAGCGTCGACATGGGCCAGGATGTCTTCGCGGCGTCCTTCGGCGACATCCTGCGCCCACACCCACGCCGCATATCGCGGGCTCACCACGAAGAGCCAGTGGCCGTCGCTGCTCGCATGGGCGATCACCAGCGGATCGCCGGGAAAAAGCGCGCTCTCCTGGAACCGATCGATGTCGGTGTCGCCCGCATGGCTGAACACGCGCATGTCCGTGGGCACGCCACGCAGCGCGGTGCGGCGTACGGCCATGCCGAATCGCGTGGGCGCCAGGGCGGGAACGGTGTCGAGCGCGCGATTGGCAAAGACGGCGTCGATGGTTGCCTTCGACACCTCCTGGCCATGGACATCGTAGATCGGGTGTTCGGGCCGTTTGGCGAGCTTGGTCAACCAGCCCTTCACTTGCTCGGCTGTCAGGTTCGCAGGAAGGGCCCGGAGGTCGTACATCGACGGATCCAGCGTCAGCACCTTCTGGTTCAGTGCATCGATGGACCTGGCATCCATCACCACGTGGTCGGCGTCGGTCAGGCGCGCCAGCCAGAAGTCCGGTGAGAGCTTGGTGTCGTCCATGCCCAGCACGCCGGAGGGCGGTACGCTGAAAGACGCCTGGGCGTGAAGCGGCATCGTGCCCAGGGATAGCGCCAGGGCGGCGGCAAGAAAAAACGTTTTCAGCGTTCGCATGGATTGAAGAGTCCTTAAAAAGCCGGCCTGGACATCACCGCTGCCAGGAATATCTATTCCTAGATATTATGGTCGAAGCATAAATTATTGACCGCCGTTTGCAAGCATGTTACACAGCCTTTTCGGGAGACGGCGCGCGGGGCGCCGGCTTGAAGAGGGTTCCATCGGCGGTGATGGCCCGGACAGGGCGATTTCACGCGACGCAAGTTCGCAGTTTCCTGCGATCCGGTGCTTTGTTCTTGCTGTTGTGTGTGGCCGGCACAGCAGCCGGGGTGCAGGAACACGCGGGGGGAAGTGAAGCCCGCATCGGAAAGCGCGGGCAGCACCGCGAGGAACTGACCAGTTAGACAACTTTGCCTGGGGAGTGGGGACGATGTGGCAGATGAAGCAAGGCAGGCGTGTCCTGCGTCGTGGTGCATTGTGCGTGGCCGTAGGCCTCTGCCTGGCCGCCTGGCAACCCGTGCATGCGGCCAACACAGATGGTTCGGTGGTCGGTCGCACCCGTCCCGGTGCGGTGGTCACCATCCGCGATCCAAGTACTGGACTGACGCGCTCGGTCACGGCCGACAGTAGCGGCAATTATCGCTTCTCCTACCTGCCGGTAGGCCACTATCAGCTGGAAAGCAGCAAGGACGGTCAACCGGTGGGCTCGCCCGTCGGCGTGACGGTGAGCCTGGGCAATGCGACCACGGTCAATGTGGGCGAGAAGAACGAGGCGGTGGACCTGGCCGGTGTGCAGGTGACCGCGCCCAGCGTGGTGTCGGTGGTTGACGTGACCTCCACCGAATCGGCCACCAACATCAGCCGGGAACAACTGTCACGGTTACCGGTGGATCAGAACGTCCAGGCCGTGGCGCTGTTGGCGCCGGGTGTGAACAAGGGCAATGCAGGTTTCGGGGGCATTTCCTTCGGTGGCTCGTCGGTGGCGGAGAATTCGTTCTATGTCAACGGACTGAACGTTACCGATTTCTACAACCGCAACGGGTTTTCCGAGGCGCCGTTTGCCTTCTACCA